>JANYDE010000129.1 GCA_025359915.1 Chamaesiphon sp. 336R_metabinner_41
CTACTCGATCGATCTCGCTACCATCCCGCCAAATCTCGATCGCTTTATGATAAAACATCCGATTTGAGAAACTAAAGATCGCAATTCCATTTGGCTTGAGAATTCGATGAACTTCGGCAAAAATTGCTTCGGGATATTGAAGATATTGGACGGAGACAGTATTTAAAACCGCATCAAAACTTTCGTCTACAAGTGGTAATTTCAGATCTTGATTGAGATTTTGGACGAAATATTCATCTAATCGTGGATTTTTGGCGAGTTCTTCCTCATTCAAACCATGTCCCTGAATATGTTCAAACTTCAGATCGTTAGGCAGATGAGATACCCAACTACTCATCATGTCAAAGATCCGCATATTTGGGGCGAGTCTGTCATGATATAAACTAGTTAGTCGATCGATAAATCCCGCATCTACATGGGTAACAAATCGAGGCACTCCATAAAACTCTCGATCGTTACCAATGTCTAATTTTCGGCGTTGTTGGTCATTTAGTAGCATGTGGATGGATGGTAAATAGCGAATAGTGGATAGTAAATAGGCAAAATTATGTTATCCACACTCACTTAATTATCGCTTAAAATTTGATGCCCAATTGACCATTGATGCCGCGAATAGAATGGTAGCCAACCCCATAAAAAATATTCCCAGGCGGGGTAAATTGAACGCCACCAGAATACGCAATACCTTTGTCTCCATAGAGTCCCAATCCAGCATAGGGAACGACGAAGGGAAGACTAAAAAACTTGAGCGCATCAACTCCAGTCACACCCTTAGGCCCAGTACCGATTTCAGCACCCAAATCAAAAAATCTCACACCAGCACTATAGGTCAGGCTACTATCTTTAGAACCCACTGTTACCCAAGGTTCTGGAACTAATTGTGCGGTAGCGGGGGTGACTTGAATCGCTACTAACATCGCGAAGATCGAACTACAGATTGACTTAAATTTCATCGATGACACTCCTGTATATTTATTGTAATAAAGAGATCTGGACGGATGAATAGTTTCGATCTGCCCGATCTTTTCTAGTGACGACAGCTAACTGAGATTGTTGCAAAGACTGGATAGACTTGTATTTTAGCGAGGATTATGAGAAAATTATGAAAGATATGACTATGCTATTTTATGTCTTTAAGCGAATCGATTCCTCCGCCACCAAGCTTACCAGAAGTACATCGCAGTATTGCGATTCCACAAGGTAAAGGTTTTTGGCGAAAACTTTTGGCTTATTCTGGGCCAGGATATCTGGTATCCGTGGGTTATATGGATCCAGGCAACTGGGCGACAGACCTAGCTGGCGGTGCTCAGTTTGGCTATACCTTATTGAGTGTAGTTCTATTATCCAATCTAATGGCAATCGTCCTTCAATCGCTCTGTGTAAGGCTAGGAGTGGCAACAGGTAGAGATTTAGCGCAATGTTGTCGGGATTACTTTAGTCCCCGCGTCAGTTTTGGCTTGTGGGTGCTCTGCGAAATCGCTATCGCGGCTTGCGATTTAGCCGAGCTGGTAGGAAGTGCGATTGCCCTCCAACTATTATTTGGCATTCCCTTAGCCGTTGGCGTATGCATTACGGCGTTGGATATATTGGTTGTGTTATTTCTCCAAAGCAAGGGATTTCGCTATGTCGAGGCGTTGGTAATTACGCTGATCCTGGTGATTGGTGGTTGCTTTGTGGCAGAACTGATTTTTTCTAGCCCCGATTTTCAGGTTGTCGGTGCAGGTTTTTTACCCCGTGCGGAGATTTTACAAAATCCGCAGATGCTGTATATTGCGATCGGGATATTGGGTGCAACAGTGATGCCTCACAATCTCTATTTGCATTCTGCGATTATTCAAACTCGTCGCTGGCAAGAAACATCCGCTCAAAAGTGGGAAGCAATTAAGTTTGGAACAATTGATTCAACAATCGCGCTATCTTTTGCTTTATTTATCAATGCCGGAATTTTAATTTTAGCAGCATCTGCATTTCACTTTTCGGGGCATCAAGATGTTGGCGAAATCCAGGATGCCTATAAGTTGCTATCGCCAGTTTTAGGCGCGCCGTTAGCTAGCATGTTGTTTGGGATCGCGCTCTTAGCTTCTGGGCAAAGTTCGACACTCACCAGTACGATGGCTGGACAAATCGTGATGGAGGGGTTTTTGCAAATTCGACTCAAAGCTTGGTTGCGTCGTCTTCTAACCAGACTAGTCGCAATTGTCCCTGCATTATTGACGATCGTCTTTTTGGGTGAAGGTAGTACGACTAATTTATTAATTATCAGTCAGGTGGTACTCAGTTTACAGTTATCGTTTGCGGTAGTACCATTAGTGATGTTTACGAGCGATCGACGTTTGATGAAAGAATTTGTCAATCCACTCTGGTTGACTTATTTGGCTCGATCGATCTCCGTAGTCATCATTGCACTCAATAGTTGGCTCCTGTTCAAAACTTTTATTGGTTAGTGCTGCAATTTTTGGCAGATTTTGACGGCAAAATGCGGATTACAACGGCTTTATTCTTAAAAACCAGCATCGAGTCGATTGTCTGGATGCCCAAACCTAAAAACATCTGCCTGGATTGAGAATACCGCAAGGATCGAACTGCTGTTTAATTTCCCGCATTAACGGTACCGCATTTCCTCGATACCCCCAAACATCGAGTTGCTGTTTGACATTTATAGGTGCTTGTAAAACAGATAGAAAGCCACCAGCGGCTTCACAATGACTGCGGAGAGATTTGATGTGGTTGGCATCGTTGAGCGTACAAGCTCCGATGCCGCTATTGAGATGGATGACACCTTTGGCTGTATCGTCTGTAGATTGATCGAGTAATTCAATCGTGTCTACTGCGGCGGTCGATCGTACCCCTAATTTACACCCAATCGGTGCATCGCCCCAAATTCCCGTCTGGATTCCACTCCATAGTTGCTCTTCTTGCATACCTTGCCAACTGCCACCTTTTAAACCCAATCCTTTGGCAATAGCTAATAGCTGTTCTGACTGTTCGGCGATACTTGCGGGGATGGTAGCAAATTTCACCATTAGGCTGGGAGTATTGCTAATCTCTAACTGCCGACTAAATGCCGTAGAAAGCACATCTACCGAAATCGGGGTCAAAGTACTAGCGAGGAGGATTTTAGCTGCCTTGCTGAGTCCATCGACTGCCCCTGTGAGGATGACGGTACCAGAGCTGGATGGCAATGGATAGACGCGCAAAGTTACTTCGGTTAAAATGCCGAGGGTGCCATAGGAGCCAGTAAACAGCTTCATCATGTCATAGCCCGCTACATTCTTCACTACTCTCCCGCCAGCTTTAGCAATTTTGCCATCAGCACGGACAAAACTAATCCCCAGGAGCAAATCTCTGACTCCCCCATAACGATGTCGGAGCGAACCAGTATCCGCAGTCGCCACGATTCCCCCAATTGTCGATCGAGTGGGATAAGCTGGATCTAATGGTAAAAATTGTCCGGCGGTAGCTAGTATTTCTTGCAATGTCGAGAACTTTAGCCCTGCTTCGACAGTAACTGTCAAATCTCCGACAGCATGAGCGATTAATCGATCGAGTTTCTGAGTACTGACAATGGATTTAGGCTCCTTAACCATACCGCCCCAATCTAGTTTACTGCGATTACCCGCAACGATTAGGGGCGATTTATCTCGGTTCGCCATCGTCACTAGTTCGGCAAGTTCGGATGCACTCGTCGGCATACCGATTGGCAAGGAGATATCATTAGTACTGTCACCCATAGGAAATTAATTAGTTGATAGTTGATAGCTACACACTCGACAGGCTCTAGTGCCGCTTGTGGATAGTTATATTTTTAGACTTGCTGACTTAAATGTATTTTTAAAACCCCCAATCCCCCAGTCCCCCAGTCCCGATTCAGCTTACCAAAATTTAGTCTAGTCAATTATGAAGCTGCTGTGCTTGTCACCATCTCTGCCCCACATTAAACCAGAATTACTGGCAGAGATCGCCCAAGCTCTCCATGCGGATGGGAGTAGACTATTAATCCTCGCCCAACCGCCAGCTCAACACGCTCAAGTCTTTAGTTATGGACTGCAGCCCCGAAGTGCTATGCCGATTGAAAAAAATCTGTTGTGGCAAGATCTTTTCCATCATCAGACTACCACGACGGCCTCACAGCCACTAGCCGGAGTTTATCCGATCGATCGAATTTGGGAACACCCAATTTTAGCACCGCTATCGATCGCCTTTGCCACTGCGGGGATTCAATCTTTACTAATTTTGCCACTACGTCACAACCAGCAGTGTATCGGTTGCCTCACTTTATTTCGATCTTCGGCTAGTATCCCGTGGACGGATCAAGAGTTGGAGTTAGCCCGAAGTCTGGCAATTGACATGCATTTAGCAGTGATGCAACAACAAGTCGAGCAGATGTGTCGAGATCGAGCTTATTACGATATTTTAACTGGCTTACCCCATCGGCTACTTTTGGATCGATGGTTGAGTTTATCGCTGGCAAAAATGCCAACCGAGGGTAAAATTTTAGCCGTTATCTTCATCAATTTAGATCGGTTTAAAAATATTAATGATAGTCTCGGTCATAAATTCGGAGATCGATTACTTCAATTAATTGCGGCACGGTTAAAACAGGTAGTAGATGACACCGCAATTCTGGGACGCTGGAGTGGAGATGAATTTGTACTATTGATTCCCGAACTTAGCCATATTACCACAGTTCAAGCAGTTGCTGATCGAGTGCTAAACTGTTTCGATCTACCCTTTGTATTCGAGCAAAGTTTTCAGATATTAACGACCAATTCACTCTATATCAAAGTGAGAATGGGAATTGCCATTGCGACAGGTAGCGACTGCGATAGTGAACTACTAATCCAGCAGGCAGATATTGCCCTCGATCGATCTAAAAATCATGGTAAAAATAACTATGAGATCTATGCTCCAATCACTACTCATCCCCCAACTGACAGGTTAAGATTAGAACATATCCTCGATCGAGCGATCGTCGATGGTCAGTTATTTCTTCATTATCAGCCCCAAATCGATATTCAAACAGGAGCCATTATTGGCATCGAAGCATTATTGCGCTGTCAAGATAACCATGCCAAAACAATTAATCCTGCCGATTTTATCCCCATCGCCGAAGAAAGCGGATCGATTATTCAAATCGGCGAATGGGTAATTAGAACTGCTTGCCAACAAAGTCAATTGTGGCAAGAAATGGGACTCGGTAATTTCCCTGTCGCTGTCAATCTTTCAGTCAAACAACTTCAAGATCGAAATTTAATCGATATTATTTCCGAGATCCTCGCCGAAACTAGAGTCTCTCCCGCTACACTAGAAGTAGAAATAACTGAAAGTATCGCCATCAAAGATTTAGACCAAACGATCGCTATTTTAGAATCTCTGCGGGAAATAGGTGTTAAGATCTCTCTGGATGATTTCGGTACGGGTTATTCTTCCCTTGCTGCACTCAAATATTTGCCCCTAGATCGACTCAAGATCGATCGTTCATTTATTCGAGAACTCAAAATAAATACCGTCGATGCATCGATCGTTAATACTATCATCAACTTAGGTCACGAATTAAATCTCAATGTCGTGGCTGAAGGGGTAGAAACTATCGAACAATTTGAGTTATTGCGATCGATTAATTGTGATGCTGTTCAGGGTTTCTTCTTTAGTCGTCCAGTCACTGCTCCCGATCTCGAAACTATGATTGCCACAGGTAGTTATTGGCACCAAAATCTAGCTCATCCCCATAATTTGCTCTCACACTGACTATAATATGACATCACTTCAAGTTTATGGTATTCCCACCTGTGGTACTTGTAAAAAAGCTCTGCAATGGCTAGATGCACAGCAGATCGGTTACGAATTCATTAATACCAAAGAACAGCCCCCCAGCACGGAACAAATCGCTAGCTGGGTGAAGATTTTAGGCGATAAATCAATGCGGAATACATCAGGACAATCCTATCGTGCTCTCGATGAGATCAAAGATACTTGGAACGATGCCCAATGGGTAACTGCTTTTAGTGATGATGTGATGTTATTGAAGCGTCCAATTTTTGTGAAGGATGGTATCGCCATTGCTGTTGGTTTTCGCGATGTCGCCAAAATCAAAGCAAGTTTAGAACTATAAACTCTTTTCCTCCTCTGCGCTCTCTGCGCCTCTGCGGTCAAAAACAAAGATGTCTGACATAGTAATAGTTTGTTATTACTGCGGCAATGGTATTTTATTAAACCGCAGAGGCGCAGAGGAAGAAAGAAAGAGAGATTAAACATTCAATAATTGCATTAATACTGTTGGTACTGGAATTAACGTTAAGACTAAAATTGCCAAAATAACAACACCTAAAGCATCCCGCCAATTATTGAGTTCCGATACATCATTCAGTGCTGGTTCATCAATCGCGGGAATCAGGGAAATAACGATCGCTAAAAACAGTAAATCGGTATTACCAAACCCCGAAGCTCTAAATCGAATAAATCCGAGAATCAGTAAGATTACTTTACTCAATTGACTGACAATAGCACTAGGCTTTTGTCCGAACATTGCATGAACGATATAGCCACCATCCAGCCTCCGCAGCGGCATCAAATTGATCGTAATAATCAAGAGACTAATATAAGCGGCAATCGCCACATTATTCAAATTTATCGCACGATCGGCAACGAATTGGCTCCCTAATGCTAACTTACTTAATAACGTCAATAGTAGTGAAAAACGAGGGTTGAAAGCGTGAAAGCTAAACAAGGTAGATTTAATATCTAATGGTACGACTTCCGATTGTCCGAGTCCCCAAATTAGCAACGGAATCGCCATTACTAAACCTAAACTGGCAGCTACAAATCCTAGATCGAATACCGCTTTGCGATCGGGAATTGGCGATCGCATTTGTACCAGGCAGCCATAAGTTCCAGGTAGAAATGGCAACGGAATGAAGTAGGGTAAGTTAGTATCAATCTTATAATATTTAGCAACAAAATAGCGTCCTAGATCTCGCAATCCTAAGATCGAAATAATACTTAAAGCATAGGGTAAGCCAGCCGTGAGAATATCATTAATACTCCCCCTCGGCAAACCAGCTAATGCAGCACCAAAATAAGTAGTAGGCAGCAGTGTGACCAATAATAACATTACCGCAATCGCATATTCTAACCATTTACGCGATCGAGTAATTTTGGTAAACTGAGGACGCGGTACCAATGCAAAAAATGGCTTACCTGTTGACAAACTGTATTGAAACAAGATAAAGAATCGATCGCCGAATAAGTCTTCAATATTCTGTTTAATTGTCGCATAAGCATTATCTGCCTCAGTCCGCAATTTACCCCGACACAATACCGCTTGAGGACGATATTCAATCTTATCTAGAAAGAAGACATTCCAAACAAAACAAGTCCTGAGAATCGCCTCCTCTTCCGGTTCAATCGGTCGAACTGGAGCCTCTTCGACTGGCTCTGATTCTACTAATGGTAATACCTCCGGTGCAGATCCATCATTGCCCATTTCAGTCGCCGGAAGCAGCGGCTCAGTCGAGCGAACTTTTTGTCGCCCCCAATCTAGCAATCGCCAATATAGAAACCAACAAATCGAACAGAGTCCAATTGCCACAGATAATGGTGGAATTTGCTTACTCCATGTCACCGTCGCACCAGTCACAAACGGCGGAGTCATCAAGATTGTCCACAATATCCACAGTGGAACCTTAGTCATCTGACTAACCGTTCGACGCAGCACGATATATGTCAAAATACCCGACAGAACTAAGATAAATGTTAAAGACAACCACATGAATAAAATTATTATTAAGCTCTAAATCTAATTTTCCGGTAAAATATGAATCCTAGCTAAGTATGTGCGCTGATGCAGCCAGAATCAAATTTGTCAGATCCATCACTCCTCATTAAATCCCCCGCAACTAAACCACCAACAGAGATTTTGCCAGGTATTTTCGCCTTTCCACCCAACCGCGATACATTAGGTGGTACAGCTTATGCGATTCTCACAGCCACTGGCAATATCTTAATTGATAGTCCCGCCTGGAATGAGACTAATCAGCAATTTGTCGTAGCCATCGGCGGTGTGAAATCATTGGTAATCACCCATCGTGGTGGCATCGGACAAACTACCACCATTGCCACTGGATTGGGCTGTGAAGTCATCATTCAAGAACAGGAAGCTTACTTACTACCAGAACTGAAAACGACTACTTTTCAGCACAAATTTGATATTAACGATAGCATACACGCAATTTGGACTTCTGGACATTCGCCAGGATCTGCTTGTATCTATTATGCTGGTAGCGGTGGAGTACTATTTACAGGTAGGCATTTATTGCCAAACCAATTTGGTGCAGCCGTTCCGCTGCGTACTCCCAAAACTTTTCACTGGAAGCGGCAACTTCGCAGCGTCGATGCCATTTGGGATCAGTTTCCTTCACAGTATCCCCTGAGTCATATTTGCCCAGGTGCGAATACTGGATTACTGCGCGGGAAGGGATCTATTTCAGTCGCGTGGGCAGATGCTGGTGTGGGACATATACCCGAATTCTCCAAGAAGTCGGGGATATAGGTTTACGCAGTTTCTCTCTAACAAATATTTGCGACCACCTACTCACTAACTTATCGCAATATCGCCGATTTTGGTCATGAATATCTGAGGCTCAACTACCTAATCGCAGTTGAGCCTCAAATAGCCGAATTTCAATCAAGAAGTTGGGGATATATCCTAACTTGGTAACTGCTATTTGATATTCGCTGGTTTTTTAACCTGACGTGCTAGTTCTAGGAATCCATTCATATTGGCACCAGGAAGACGGCGACTGCTGCTAGAAGAGGGCTTAATGAGATAATCGGTAGCAAAGTTGGTAATTGCAGGTGCCGCAGGTGCTGAGGCGACTACTACAGGTGCTGGAACTTCAGCTTGTTTAGCAGGTTTTTTATCAGCCTTAGCAGCTTTTTTATCAGCTTTAGCGGCTTTTTTGTCAGCTTTAGCTACTGGTGCTGTTTCTACTGCGGCAACAGCAGTAGGCGCGGGGGTAGCAACAGGCTCAGATTTGGCTGGGGATTTAGCTGCTGATTTTTCTGGAGCCTTGTCATCTTCTGCTTGAAGATAGAAGCCATCATTTTTTTTACCAAAGAATCTTTTAAACACAGTAAATTATCTCTCTTCATTACATAAACTGAATTATCAATTTTGACCACTAGCAAGTGCAAGATAAGATTACAAAGTTTAACAAAAATTTACTCGTAATATTTTGATATATAGTGAACTTCCGGCAAAAGTCAGGTAATAGGAGCTGCTTGGAGACACTTTAACAACTGTCATGAAACAATGTATCGTCTGGCTCTAATTATTTTAAGATCGAAACGGACCAACATCACCCTCAACTCGTTTATACTATGGCACTCAACCGCAATCCGATTTTGCTCGTACACGGGTTGATGGATACTAGTCACGAAATGCGCAAGCTCGCCAGTCATCTCCGCGATTTAGGGTGGCAAGTCTTCGATATCGATCTTACTCTCAATGATGGATCTACCCGACTGGAAATTTTGGCACAACAGGTAGCCGATTTGGTCGATCGAACCTTTGCGCCAGATCTGCCGATCGATCTGCTAGGCTTTAGTATGGGGGGCTTAGTTACTCGCTATTATCTCCAACGCTTGGGTGGGATTGATCGAGTACAGCGATATATCTCAATTTCGGCTCCCAATCGTGGTACGATCGCGGGGTATTTTTCGATACGTCCTGGTTGTATCCAAATGCGCCCGAATAGTGAATTCATCAGAGATCTAAATCGTGATGTCGATCGATTGCAGTATCTAAATTTCACTTGTCTATGGACACCATTCGACCTAATTATTTTACCACCGAGTAGTTCGCAACTCGGCATCGGCACAGAGATATCGATTCCCGCAATCGCTCATCCGCTGATGTTACTCGATGGACGGACATTCAATGCGACCTCCGACGCATTATCTCAACCGATTGAGTCACCAATTTGAGTGACATCGGTAGCTCCAAAGATTGCTTCGGGATGGGTATAATATTTGAATTCTAATAAATTGGCAAAAGGATCGACGAGAAAAAAAGTTCGGTGTTCGGTAATTTCGCCTGTAAATCGATGCTTGGCGGGTTGATAGAATTTTAGCTGTTGCGCTGTTGCTCGATCGAGTAATGCCTGCCAATCGGCTACAGTGGGAAAGACAATCCCAAAATGACGGGGATAAATGCCAGTTTGGATTGGTACGGGTTTTTCGGTGAGATGAGCGACTAATTGATGTCCATATAGGTTTAGAATAATTGAATTGGTTGCTTCTCTACCGACCGTGCAGCCTAAACCATCGACGTAGAATTTTTTAGTGTCTGGAATATTCTCGATCGGGAATGCTAGATGAAATATCATATCAGTCATATCGGAGATCTCGATCGATTATGTTAGATTTTAGCGTAAATAATCCGTGGCTAGTCGCGATCGCCCTGAACTCGATTTTACTATTAGTTGCAACCGCAATTCCCCGGAAACTATTAACTCCAGCAGGTGCAATTAATGCGTGGGGATTGGGAGTAGTTGTGTGGGGAACATTGGGTTGGCGCGGTTATAGCATAGTAATGTTTTACTTCCTGATGGGTTCGGCGGTGACACGCATTGGGATGGCACAAAAAGAAGCCGAAGGCATCGCCGAAAAACGTGATGGCGCAAGAGGTCCAGAAAATGTTTGGGGTTCGGCTTTTACGGCGACAATCTGTGCGATGGGGGTAGCTGCAATTAAGTTTGGCTGGTTGGATACTGGTTGGGAATCTTTATTACTATTAGGCTATGTAGCAAGTTTTGCTACGAAGTTATCAGATACAACTGCGAGTGAAGTTGGTAAGGCTTATGGCAAAAGAACTTTTTTGATTACGACTCTAAAACCTGTGCCTAGAGGTACTGAAGGTGCGATTAGTTTGGAAGGTACAGTCGCTGGAATCGTTGGCGGGATAATGATTTCTCTGGTTGCTTATAGTTTAGGTACCATCTCTTTCACTGGAGTCATTATTTGTACGATTGCTGCTTTTGTTGCCACAAATATCGAAAGTGTAATTGGAGCGACTCTACAGTCAGATATTGATTGGCTCAGTAACGAACTTGTTAATGTTATTAATACTATTATCGGAGCAGTAGTAGCAATCTCGTTGGCTTTGAGCCTGCCTCTTCTTCGAGACGCTACGCGAACGGCAATCGCGATTTTATGGCACTATTAATGAGCGGCGTAAATCCAGGTACTATTTGGAAAAGGGGGGAGCTGGGAGATCCCAGCTCCCATCTCCCCTACTAATGAAATATCTGAGCGATTAAAAAAGCCGCAATCGCAGCTAGTCCACCAATAAGGGCTGTTTGTATTGCCGATTTCAAAGGTTTGCTGCCAGTAAATTTCCCTTTAATATAACCAAATCCAAACAAGGCAAGTAACGTAAAAAGTGCTGATACTTTTAGTGCGAAGGCGGCATTGTCAATCAGCATATACGGCATTAGTGGCACTAATCCCCCCAATATATAAGCAAGCGAAATAGTAATAGCACTGTGCAAAGCCCTCGAAGGATCTGGAGCTTCCAAACCCAATTCAAAGCGCATCATAAAATCCACCCATTTCATCGGATCTTCACGCAATCGATTGATAATAGATCTAATTTCATTTTCCGCTAATCCATAGACTTTGAAAATTTCGGCAACTTCCCTTTCTTCCTCATGGGGAATCTCCCGCATTTCTCGGAGTTCTCGTTTGCGTTCGCTAGTATAATGCTCGGATTCAGTCTTCGCCGCCAAATAACCACCCAACCCCATCGCAATCCCCCCAGCCGCTATTTCGGCTAATCCCGCAGTGACAATGATATTAGTCGAGCTAATTGCCCCTGATAAACCCGCTGCAAGGGCAAAGGGAACGGTCAAACCATCTGACATACCAATGACGATATCCCGAACGGTTGCAGAGGCGGTGAAGTGCTTCTCAGTATGTTCGATTGTTGACACTATTTAATCCTCTTAATGTGAATCGTCTCCATAATATTCTAGTGGGAATTGAGGAGGCTTGAGGCATGAAAATAGCCTGGAGATTGAATTTGATGCTCATTGTTGAGAAAGTTTTTCCGATCTTAATTGGCAAATCCTGCGATCTTCTACAGTTCCAACAAATAACATCTTCTATTTTGGTGATATTTAATGTCCATAGTAAAATTGGTCGAGCCAGAGGGAATGATAGAATTGAGCTTAGGTATCATTTCTATCTGAATGTATTAACATAGCGACTCATTGGCGCAAATCGCACAATGCTTTGCTAGTGGTAAATATATGAGAATCTGACCCAATTACTAGGTGTTCGCTATGGAAGAATGGCAAAAGGAAATCTCCGCCGCGTTTAAAGATTTAACCGCTTTGTTTGATGGATTTCGCCTGGAACTTACAGAATTGGCCGAAGAAGTTACCGCCGAAGCTCAGGAAATCCTCAATCTCCAATGGGACGAACTGAAAGAAGTGCTGACTGAACTCTGGCAAGAATTTGAATTAGAATTTGAAGAACCTACTCCATTTAACTGGGATATCCCCATCCCGACTAAGCCCGTACCAGATCCATTGACTCACCCTGCTTGTGTGGGTTGTATCAACTATAATGGTTCTGCGTATGGTAACAATTTGCTAGTTTGCGGGATGCATCCGTATGGCTGCAATAGTGATATTTGCAGCGATTGGGAAGACGATAACGATCTCAATTAGGATATATTAGATCCCCGACTTCTTGCGAGAAGTCGGGGATCTAGCCCCACGTAAATTTTACCCACCCCTGTTACTTGTTACTTATTACTTATTACTTATTTAAATGAGTCAGGAAAATCTAGCATCAGTTACAACCCCCCCAGTCGAAATGAAATATGGGGAACGAGAAATTATCAATGGTGAATTGATTACCTTTCCCAATCCTCGGATCGGGCGACGGTATAATGTTGATATTAGTTTGCCAGAATTTACTTGTAAATGTCCTTTTTCTGGGTATCCTGATTTTGCTACCATCGGTATTATCTATATACCAGACCAAAAAGTGGTAGAACTCAAGGCATTGAAACTATACATCAATAGTTATCGCGATCGATATATTTCCCATGAAGAAGTAGCTAACCAAATTTTAGATGATTTTGTCAGCATCGCCGATCCACATTACATTATTGTCAAAGCTGATTTTTCCCCACGGGGTAACGTCCATATGATTGTCGAAGTTACTCACGCAAAGTAGGGGAAAGGGGAAAGGGGGGAATGAGTGGATGAGTGGACGGGCAAAAGTAACTAGACTACCCATTTACCCATTTACCCCTCTCCCAGTCTCTCAGCTACTTATCTGGTTCTTTGCAGTACTGAGTCAGTCCAGTTGCGAGATCTCGTTCGGGACTAAAAATATTTCTAGATTTCCGCAAACCTTCATGAACCTTGGTAGATTTTCGCTCTTTAATACTGGCGACGAGCTGCTTATTGATTTCAGTCGCGCCTTGATACATGGTTAAAAACTGACTTTTATAAGTCTTGAGTTTTTCATCGCTGAGACTGACAGAATCTAGATCCTTTGCGGCTTTATCAAAAATTCCGACTAATTTCTCGATTGTCGGTACATCACCCTTGGTACCAGACTCGGTAGTGGCTTTGGTATCGATTACGGTTTGATTGACCACTTTGATCATGTTCGCACATTGCGATACTTTGCCGCTAGTACAGCTTACCGTCAAAAAACCAGTCGCGATCGCGATGCCAATGATCCTAACCTGTTGGACTCTAAATTTCATTCACCCTGCCTCAAAACACACACCAAATGACTTATCTTAGCTTATCTTTCTGACCGATCGCGTAGCAGACGGATCGATCGGGCGATATAATTTACAGGTCACTGTCCTAGTGTGATGATACTGTTCGATTAGTTGCTGCTAGGGTAGATGCGAATGGTGCAATGCACCGCAGATGGTTAGGCTTGGTGGAATTTTATGACAATTTATCTACAGGTATTACTGGAGGTCACGGGGTGACTCTGGACGAACGAACGAGAACTTTGACGGAAACGGTGTGTGCAGACAGATCGTGGCGATTTTGGTTGACATTGCCAATCTATCCCTATCATAAACGGCGGACTATCCGCACGGAAGTAACGCCAGATACAATTTGGACATTCGATCAAGTTCAGGGCATTTTATATGTAGTGGTACCGATTCGGATGACGGTAGTCAAGTTAGTCGGTGGTGGCTTGCTTGTCTATGCACCTGTCGCGCCGACGGGGGAATGTCTGGAGTTGATGGCTGAATTAGTGCAGACTCATGGCGATGTTAAATACATTATTTTACCGACAATTTCGGGGCTAGAACACAAAGTTTTTGTCGGCCCATTTGCGAGAGCTTTTCCACAGGCGCAGGTGTGGGTGACACCGAATCAGTGGAGTTTCCCAGTCAATCTACCATTGAGTTGGTTAGGTTTACCACTCGGACGCACGCATGTTTTACCTGAGGATAGCAGTCAGACTCCTTTTGGTGATGAGTTTGATTATGCCATCTTAAGTACGATCGATCTTGGTCCAGGACAATTTGCCGAGGTTGCTTTTTTTCACCGTCGATCGCGGACACTACTAGTTACTGACACAATTGTATCAATTTCGATCGAACCACCGCCGATCCTCCAAGCCGAACCCTACCCATTATTATTTCATGCGCGGGAACAAGCTAGCGATTCGATCGCCGATACTCCTACAAATCGGCTCAAGGGATGGCAACGGATTTGCTTATTTGCCCTCTATTTTCAGCCTAGCGTGCTAGAAATCCTCAATCAGAGTAAATCTATCCGCGAATCATTTACGGCACCAGATCGCTCGAAACGGAGCTATTTCGGACTATATCCGTTTCGATGGCGAGCTGATTGGCAGCAAGGGTTTACCGACTTGCGCGATAATGGTCGATTATTAGTCGCGCCGATTCTTCAGACATTAATTCTCAATCGCGCTCCAACTCAGACGATCGATTGGGTCGATCGCGTGGCACAATGGGACTTTGGGCAAATTATTCCCTGTCACTTTGACGCACCAATTGCCGCGACTCCGCAAGAGTTTCGGACAGCTTTTAATTTTCTTGAACGTCATGCTGCAACCGATGTTAGTTTGTTAGGAGCAGATGCTCACTTACTGCGACAAATCGAGCAGCAATTAGTTCGATGGCGGATTATTGTTCCTGCAACCCCTAAATTGTGAATACTTCTACTTCTAATTTTACGACTATCTTAAATCGAGCGGCTCAAGCTTCAGATCGTCCGACCAAAACTGCAATGGTAGCTGCATTACAGGAAGCTGAAATAACTGCCCGAACAGAGAAATTAATCATCCCATTTGAATCTCTATTAGGTGAATGGCGACTTTGCTTTGCAACTGGTGCGAGTAAGGAAAAACAACGCGGCGGGATTAAGTTAGGCGGAGGATATTACTTGCCAAAATTCACGCCAGCTTCGATCGCTTTTACTCGCGATTTAGACTCATCAATTGGGACTGCGACCAATCAATTATCAGTTGCTGGCGTTCGGGTACAATTTACGGGTCCTTGTCGTTATCCTGGTAAGAAGAATTTACTAATATTTGATTTTACCCAGATTCGATTTCAAGTATTTGGTACCAAAGTTTATCAAGGCAAGATTCGGAGTGGCAAAAATGGCGAACAAGATTTTGAAAAGCTCTCAATTGCTAAGTTACCATTCTTTGCTTTTTTCTGGGCGGGTAAAAATGGAATTGCCGCACGCGGACGCGGTGGTGGTTTAGCTTTGTGGGTGCGTGATTAATTATCCAATTAATATTAAAATTTATGCAATATGTGCTAATTATTCATGAAGTTGAAGACTATGAATCCTGGAAGCAAGTTTTTGACAATGCTGCTGATATCCGCCAGGAAGCTGGAGAGAGAACGTATCAGGTTCTAAAATATCAAAATAATCAAAATAAAATAGTACATTTTTCGGCATGGACATCGATCGATGATGCAAGAAGATTTTTTGAATCTCCAAAACTAGTTCAAATCAGAATAGAAGCTGGAGTCAAATCACCTGAATTTATTTATTTAGATCAATTAGACTCAGGCACATTTTAATAATTGATAATTGGTCCGCAATGCCCATCCTCTGATTATTCTCCCATCTCCCATCTCCCCATGAAAACAATCGACGAAATCAATGATAAAATCAGCAACAAACAAGCAGTTGTTTGGACAGTAGATGAAGTTAAAGCTAAAGTTGCCGAACTAGGTATCGCCAAAATTGCCGAACTAGTAGATGTGATAACTACTGGAAGCTTTGAACCAATGGAATCATCCGGCGCAATCCTCAATTTAGGACATACAGATCCACCAATTAAGATTCGATCGTGTACGTTGGATGGTGTTCCTGCTTATGCTGGATTTGGAGCTGTCGATCTCTATTTAGGTGCCACTCAATTAGTCGATTATACCAGCGAAATTGGCGATGGTGAAGACCGCAAAGAACGTGGCGGCGCGCATGTAATTGCCGATCTAATTGCCGGAAAAAGTGTCAATTTACGTGCCATCGGACAAGGCACCGATTGTTATCCACGCACCGCATTTGACACGACAATTACGAAGGATTCAATCAACCAATTTTATCTCTACAACCCTCGTAATCTATATCAAAACTTCATAGTCGGCGTAAATGGTGGCGATCGACAACTGTACACTTACCTCGGCCCATTACAGCCCCAATTAGGTAATGCTGTCTACTCAAATGCTGGAGCAATTTCACCCCTATTAAACGATCCAGATTTAGAAGTAATTGGTATCGGTACCCGCATCTGGTTGGGCGGAGCTGTCGGCTATGTGGCGTGGGAAGGCACCCAACATTTCCCGCTCCAACGCCGTGCCGAAAATCGCACTCCCATCGGTCCAGCCGCCACTCTTGCCCTCGTAGGAGATGCAAAAGAGATGGATCCCAAGTGGGTGCGCGGATGTTATTTCAAAAATTATGGCCCTTCGTTGATGTTGGGGGTAGGTGTGCCAATTCCGGTATTGAATGCAGACATTGTGGCAAAGTGTGCCGTCCAAGATCGAGATATTTTTGCACCAATCGTCGATTTCTCGATTCCGCGTCGAGTTCGTCCAACATTTGGGCTAGTGAGCTACGAGCAACTCAAATCGGGTAAGATTAAAATCGAGGGACGAACTGTCAGAGTGGCTCCACTAGCGAGTATCTATCGATCGAAACAAGTCGCCATCGAACTAAAAGAGACGATCGATCGCGGTGAATTTTTATTGACGGAGGCGGTATCCTTACTCCCACGAGATCGGACTTTTATCCCTCAGGATCGCCGCCAGATCCCCAGCTTGTTAGCGGATGAGTAATTGGGGGTTAGAGGGGAGATGGGAGAAAACTGTAAAGAAACTATAAAGCATTCTCAATCCATATATTTCTAAATATATAATCTTGCCAGTGCTGCCCTTTTTTTTATCAACTAACTACAACTAACAGTGATTGCGATTTACCCTGGTAGTTTTGACCCAGTGACACTCGGTCATCTAGATATTATCGAACGTGGCAGTAAGCTATTCGATCGAGTCGTTGTAGCTGTACTACGGAATCCTGGGAAAACACCACTATTCACCGTCGAACAGCGTCTGCGTCAGATTCGCACAGCAACTCAACATCTACCACAAGTAGAAGTTGATAGCTTTGATGGATTGACGGTTGATTATGCCAATCTGATTGGCGCGAAAGTGTTGCTCAGAGGACTCAGAGTGCTGTCTGACTTTGAGAAAGAACTGCAAATGGCACACACCAACAAAACCTTATCTACAGAGATTGAGACGGTGTTTTTGGCAACTTCAACAGAGTACGGTTTCCTGAGCAGTAGCATCGTGAAAGAAATCGCTAGATTCAACGGATCGATCAACCATCTTGTCTCACCTCATGTTGCCTCGGAGATCTACCAATGTTACAACAATCAAGCCACCCAGCACTAGCAGCCGAAATCCGTGAGACTATTGTAGACGATCGCATCCTTGAATCTAAACAGGTAAAAGTAGAGGCTCTGTCTGTATTAGCGGCGATCGATCGACTGGAAGAAACAATTTTAACTAGTCCCCGCGTACCATTGACGGGAAAGACGATTGTCGATGAGGAAGAACTATTGACGCAACTAGATCTGATTCGATCGAGTTTACCGGAAATAAGTACCTAGACGAAAATAATTACACAAATAAGTGATAAAATATGAATCAACTTTTTAAATCAGATATTCCCAAATAATACAAATGCTTTTTCTTCGGGAAATTAACCCACTCTCTTTTAAGCTACTGGAGCGAATTT
>JANYDE010000130.1 GCA_025359915.1 Chamaesiphon sp. 336R_metabinner_41
AGGTAGAGAAGAAATTCGTAATTACTTAATGCTAACAGATATCAAGAAATGGATAGATCCATTGGAAAAGTGGGAGAACTTAACTAGTATTGGCATGGTAGAATCGGTTCGAGTTGTGAATGAAAAGACTAGTGTGGAAACTCGTTATTTCATCAGTACTTTAAAGAACAATGCTCAGGAATTAGCACGAGCAATTAGAGGTCATTGGTCGGTAGAAAATTCTCTCCATTGGGTACTTGATGTTGCTTTCAAAGAAGATAATAGTCGAATCAGAAAGGATAATAGCCCAGCTAATTTTGCAGTTTTAAGACATATAGCTGTTAACATAATTGGTCAGAACAAGAGCCGAAAATTAAGTGTTAGAAGCAAGAGATTTCTAGCAACACTTGATGAAGAATATTCAAACGAACTTTTGGAAGCTATTTTGTAATTCGTTTTCACTAAACAATCAATCTTGGTTTGATTAAAGATGTTTAGTCAAGCTTTCTGCTGCACTAAATTGAATTAACACGATCTATTCTTTGATTTTGGTTTTAGTTGATGTTGTAGTAACAGTAACTAGTCGATGGATACTATCGAATTAGCCGTTCTAGTTTTTGTCGATCGAAGAATATCCATTTTGGTGCGTTCACCCTGGAAAAACAAGTGGGAAACACTTCGGGATCCTTCACCTTAACGAATGTTAAACCGAACAGTATTTATAAAATCAAAGTTCAAGCTTGCAAATCACGCTTCTTGGCGAGTTCAAAATGTAGCGATTGGCTGAAAATGCCTTTTAGTAATAAAAATACTTCCACTCCCCAAGATCCATATACTTGCAAACAAGGATATGTGTGGCGAGAAGCAAGCGCGAACGATCGAGTCTGTGTAACGCCCGAAGTTCGCGCTCGAACTGGGTACGAGAATGCCGCCGCCCCCAGTCGTCGCGAACCAAATGGCGGCCCCTACGGGCCAGATACCTGCAAGCAGGGCTATGTCTGGCGCGAAGTTACTCCTGATGACCATGTTTGTGTCAGTCCCGAAGTTCGCTCTCAGGTTGCCGAAGACAACAAACGGGCGATTGAACGTCGTATTTCTTGAGTTAACCTCAGCAGTAAAAGTTCTGATTTGAAACCGAAGATCATGAAAAAAGTTATTACATTCATCAGCAGCTTACTATTCCTCTCACAACTATTACCAGCAGCAGCTAGTCCACCAACACAGGTGAAATCAAAAAGCTTTACTCAGTGGTGTCAAGAGAGATCTGTTTTATCTGAGGAGGCTGGCAAGACAGTTTCGATATTACTAATGCAGGTCAAAACTCTTGACTGCAAAAAAGCTAATTCTAGAATGAAAAATATAACATCGTTGGATCTTAGCAGTAAGCAAATCAGGGATATAGAGGTATTGGGTAGCTTGAATCATCTAACCAGTCTCAATCTCAAAAATAATGAGATTAGAGATTTAAAGCCTCTTAAGAGTCTAACTAAATTAAAGAAACTCGTACTCACCAAAAATAAGATTGAAGATGTCGAACCTCTATCGGCACTGTATGAATTACGTGAATTGTACTTGGACAACAATGAGATCCACAATCTAAAACCTCTATCTACTTTACGGGTGAAGAAACTCAAGGTCTCTCAAAATGCTATTGACTATGAAGATTGCCCAATTAAAGGGAAGTCTATTTGTATATTTTGAATTTGGTGATCGATCTGAGTAAATACAAATAAAATTTATCATGAACAAAGATCAAATACCCGCAAAAATTAGATGCCTAGCTACGATACATCACCTGATCTTCGCAATAGTAACATGACCGATCGTTATTAGTCCTTTTTTAGCAATGGTAATAAGTCCGATCGTTATTAATCCGTTGAATCTCATCGAGCATCCACAGACAAACGACTTGTACTCTTTAGTTAACATTCTTATATATTTAATACTTTCACCTTTTGTAATACTATTTTTTTCAATATCGCTCTGGATATTAACTTGTGAAATACATTCTTTTGTCGATCTAGCTGGTAGAGATACAAGAATTTACACTTTAAATTATCTATTAGTGCTTCTAGTTATCGTTCTGGCAACTTCTGCTGGTGAAGTCTTTGGAGTCTTTGATGCAATCAGACAATATGGTTTTACTTTTTTTGCTACTGGACTGATTATGGTGTGCTGCATTAATACTAATTATTTTATTAATTCAGTAGTTTGTGGGATATTTGTGCTAAAAGGATATCATTTCAAGAATAAATTTATATGCCCTTTTACGAAACAAGGCTAAAGATACAAATAAAAGACTAATTACATACACTTAAACTTGAGGCTCTTTAGTCAAAATTAAGATTATGAACGAAGATAAAATACTCGCAAAATTTCGATACATAGCAGTCGCACTTCATTTAATTTTTGCCGTCTCTAAATTGTCTGTTTTTTCGTTTTTTATCCAAAATCTGATCTGATATTTTTAAATTTTACTTTGATTTTTGCTAGACCAATTTTTGCCTGGACGTTTTGGTTAACAACATTAAAAATAGATCGCTTTGTCGATCTAGCTGGTAGAGATGTCATTAACTATAGTTTAAATAATTTAGTAATGTTATTATGGTCTGGTGTTCCACTGGTGCTGATTTTTCTTGTTCTCGCTCTAGGTAATTTTTCATCAGCAATGCCTTCTAAAGACAATATTATTAATATGTTTTATGGTGTCAGCTTTGGTATATTATTCTGTATCGAGATCGCGTATTTAATTCATGCCATAATCTCTGGCATCTTTGCGATCTGAGGACATCGCTTTACAAGCCGCCGCATTCATCCTTTCATTCAATCTGAATAAAACTTCAAGAAAACCACATTGATCAGTACCCATCATGAAAAAGACTTTAGCTACGATCGGTATATCGATCGCCATTCTTGCTCTATTCCCCTCAGCTTCGACTGCAGACGAGTTTTCAAAATATATTTGTCTGACTAAGAAAAACTTAGTATTTGTCAAATCGATATTTAAAACCATGAAAAAAGTTATTGCATTAGTCAGTGGGGTTACATTCTTATTGCAAGCTCTATCAACAACAGCGGCTCCCTCACAACAACCAAAAGCAAAAACCTTTGCTCAATGGTGTCAACAAAGAAACTCTGTACCTGCGTCTACTAAATTAACGATCGATCTATTACTCAAACAAGCTGGTACCAAAAACTGTAAACAAGCTGATGCTAAACTTAATAGTCTTACTAGCATCGAACTTTATACCGTAAAATCAGCGATTTACAGCCTCTATCCAGTTTGACTAATTTGAATACACTGATTATCGGTGAGTAGGGTAAATTAACTCAAATTAGCGATCTACAACTTCTATCTGGGTTGAATAAATTAACCCATCTCAGTCTCTTTAGCGATCGAATTACAAGCATTAAACCGTTATCTAGCTTAACTAATTTGGAGACACTCTTCCTTAGTGGCGGTAACGGAATTAAGGATCTAAATCCACTGGCTGGCTTGACTAATTTGACTTCACTATCTTTCACTAGTGATGGCATTACTGATGTTAAACTCCTCGCTGGTTTGAGAAACTTAACGGAAACGATCGTGATGCGCAAATCTATCCCCGATGTTGTCGCTCAACAGTTTTTAAAAAACTTTTTAGTCGCTTTTAGCAGTGGCTTCCCATTGTATCGTTCTGTCCGTCAAGCACGAGAACAGTTACAAGGGTTGGAAGATCGATATCCTTGTGCGTTATGGTTGCCAGTCATCTGTCAAAATCCAGCAACAATATGATTTATAGTTACTCACATCTTGCACCAATATATAAAAACTAGTAAAAGCAGAGATCTTTGGGTACACATTAAGGGCACCCCTACAGGTTAATTGTGTAGGGATGCCCGATCTAATGTTAGCACTAGTATTTTCCAACTAGTAGAAGAGATAAGACTACTGTAATTTGGTTAGATCTAGATACTGGGAAATCGAATCAGCTAGCTTATCAAAAATCTCTTCGCGTTGACTGGCATAATCTGGTACTTGATTAGTAATCGGGGCAAGATTATGGCGGGAGCGAATTTGATTGAGCCAATTTCTGCGCCACTTTCCGTTGTCAAAAATGCCGTGTAAATATGTACCCCAGAGCGTAAGATCTCGATCGACTATACCCAGAGTTTCATCGGTAAATAATTGCTCGTACTCATCGATATCAGCTCCATCTGGGTGCCATTGGGTCATACCTTGGTGGATTTCATATCCAGCGATCGAGATGCCACCACAGGGATAATCGGTGGTAGTGGTGCGTTGGCGGGTAGTTTTGGTATCGGTGATGGTGGTTTGGAGCGGGAGCAGGTTTAAACCTGGATATTCGCCAGGGATGCCTTCGATTCCGGTAGGATCCGCGAGGGTGGTACCGAGCATTTGGAAGCCGCCGCAGATGCCCATAATTGTGCCACCGTTGGCGAGGTAGGTTGGGAGAGTTTCAGCGATACCAATTTGGCGCAGCCAATGGAGATCGGCGATGGTGGTTTTTGATCCAGGTAAAATTATGGCATCGCAATTATTTAGTTCATCTTTGGTCGTGATATATTTAAGATTGACTGTGGGTTCGGCATCGATCGGATCGAAGTCGGTAAAATTAGATATGCGCGGAAATATGACTATACCAATTGTTAAGTCTGCATTCGGTTTTCTCGATCGACGTTCTAATAAATCTAACGAGTCTTCGGCGGGAAATACTTGAGTTAACATCGGAATCACCCCAATTACCGGAATCCCTGTTCGTTCTTCTAACCAAGTAATTCCCGACTCTAATAGCGATCTTTGTCCGCGAAATTTATTGATGACAAATCCCTTAATTAGAGCGCGTTCTTCTGGCTCTAATAATTCTAATGTGCCGACAATATGGGCAAATACTCCACCTCGATCGATATCAGCGACTAACACAGTATTTGCCTGCAAATAACTTGCCACTCGCATATTAGTTAAATCGCGGTGTTTGAGATTAATTTCCGCCGGACTTCCGGCACCTTCGCAGACAATATAATCAAATTCTACCGCTAATTTATCTAAACAACTAGTAATCGCTGCCCAGCCTCGATCGAAATAATCGCGATAATAATCCGCCGCATGGACTCTCCCGACAGCCTCACCCATTAAAATCACCTGGGAAGTCATATCTCCCTGCGGCTTGAGCAAGATTGGATTCATCTCGATTCTCGGCTCTATTTTCGCCGCCCAAGCCTGTACAGCCTGAGCGTGACCCATTTCCTTACCATCGGCAGTAATATAGGCATTCAGAGCCATATTCTGCCCCTTGAATGGAGTAACATTGAAACCTTGGCGTACCAGCAGCCGACAGATAGCCGCCGTCATCAGTGATTTACCTGCGTGGGAGGTAGTTCCTACCACCATAATCGATTTAGTCACTTGTTTAAATTAGAGATGAGGGGATAATTTATAGTTGATTCAAGAAATCCTATTGGCTCATCTAAATCGATTTAAGACCTTACTTTAAATATTATATTAAGAGCATTAATACAATATCTTAACTATCTTTTGTCAATGTGTTCTCAACATCGATTGGAGTCAACAAAAAGCCTACCTAGCAAAACTAGATAGGCTTGGAGATTAATAATTAAAATTCAATCTAGAATAGACCTAAAGTTAAAGAAGTTGAGATCGGTAAAGTAGCACCGATACCCAAGTAGATCGTGAATACAGTACCAAATAAGAATACTGCCATCGCTACTGGACGACGGAACGGATTTTGGAATTTATTGACGCTTTCGAGGAAAGGAACAACTAATAGACCTAATGGTACGCCAGCCATGCAAGCGATTCCTAACAGTTTGTTAGGTAATACGCGCAAGAGTTGGAATACGGGCCATAAGTACCACTCAGGCAAGATTTCCAGGGGAGTTGCAAATGGATTTGCAGGTTCGCCAACTAGAGCGGGATCGAGAATAGCTAACGCTGTACAACAACCGATCGTCCCAAAGATTACGACAGGGAAAATATAAAGTAGATCGTTCGGCCAAGCTGGTTCGCCGTAGTAGTTATGACCCATACCTTGAGATAGTTTTTCTCTCAAGTAAGGATCGGATAGATCCGGTTTTTTTAGAGTTGACATAGTAAATAATTGCGTAAATTATTAGTTATTTGGTGTTCTAAATCTACTGTTTACATGCAAGGGAAAATTGACTTCGCTGGAGATTTTACCCCCAGCCCCCTTTACAAGGGGGCTTTAGCTCTTCCCCTTATAGGGGAAGGCTTTTCTTGCCCCCTCCCCTTTACAAGGGGAGGGCTGGGGTGGGGTAAAATCTCCGACTCAACTCAACCAAACCCGCACATCCAAAGTAAGATTTACAAAGGACCAGAAATACCTTGTTTGCGGATCATGATGAAGTGCAGCAACATGAACACAGCAATCAACCAAGGCAGTACGAAGGTGTGTAAGCTGTAGTAACGAGTCAAAGTTGCTTGACCAACGCTAGAACCACCACGGAGGAGGTCAGCCATTGCTACGCCAACGACAGGAATCGCTTCTGGTACACCAGATACGATTTTAACTGCCCAGTAACCTATTTGATCCCAAGGTAGGGAGTAACCAGTTACGCCGAAACTTACAGTCAGAACAGCTAGAACAACTCCAGTGATCCAGGTAAGTTCGCGAGGATTTTTGAATCCACCAGTTAGATATACGCGGAAGGTGTGGAGGATCATCATCAATACCATCATGCTGGCACTCCAGCGATGAATGGAACGAATCAACCAACCAAAGTTGACTTCCGTCATGATTTTTTCTACAGAGGTGAAAGCATCAGCTACAGTTGGCGAATAATAGAATGTCATCGCAAAGCCAGTAGCAAATTGAATCACAAAACAGACGAGTGTGATTCCACCGAGGCAGTAGAAGATATTAACGTGGGGCGGAACGTACTTACTAGCAATATCATCGGAGATTGCTTGGATTTCTAAGCGTTCGTTAAACCACTGAAAGGTTTTACTATTTGTAACTTGCTTGGTAAACATTGACGGGTGCCGTGCTTCTCTCTAATGTCGTGTTTTAAATTATAACGCCAGTAGGATCTAGATCCGCTGACTCAAAATAATGGCTGGGGTGACATTTGCGATGTTTAAAAGTAAAGATGCGCGAGACATCACTGCTTTTACCAAAGTATGCCCAAAATTAGTTAATTTAGTAGTATTTGGTTGACGATCGTTTGCTTGTACCCATAGAAAAATTTAACACACCTAGAAAGGAGAGTGGTATCGATCGTGAGAGCTAGTTTTTGGTTTGGTTGGATCTTGAGTCTGCAAGTGGCTCTATTTTGGTGCTGGGGTGTTCCTTCAGCCAGTGCTTTTACGCCGGAACAGCAATTAGTGTTGCAGGCTTGGCGGACGGTAAATCAGGCTTATTATGATGAGAGTTTCAATCATCAAAATTGGTGGTTGACGCGAGATCGGACGATGAAGCAACAATTTCCGACTGAGGAAGCGGCTTATGAGGCGATTACTAAAATGATCGCGACTTTGGATGAACCGTTTACCAGGTTGCTGCGTCCCGAACAGTATCGCAGTCTCAAGGTGAACACGGCGGGAGAATTGTCTGGAGTTGGCTTGCAAATCGGCGTGAAGGCGGGTAGTAAGTCGATCGAGGTACTCAGCCCGATTCCTGGATCTCCGGCGGCTCAGGCAGGCATTTTGCCCCATGATACGATCGTTGAAATCGATGCTGTTCCCACTTCGGAATTGACGCTGGATACGGCGGCGGTGAGGATGCGGGGTGAGACTGGCACGAATGTTAGTTTGATCGTTCAAACAGCGGATCAAGCACCACGGGAGCTAATTTTAATTCGGCGCAAAATCGAACTAAATCCCGTTACCGCCGAACTTCATACTGAAAATGGGCGCAAAATCGGTTATCTCCGATTAGCTCAATTTAGTGCGAAAGCTGCCCAAGAATTGGGGGAGAATATTACTAAGTTTAAAAAACAAGGCGTGACCGGATATGTGCTAGATTTACGCAATAATCCAGGTGGATTGGTACAAGCGGGAGTGGAAATCGCTCGTCAATGGATGAATGAGGGAACGATCGTCTATACTGTCGATCGACGTGGTGCGATCGAATCGATCGATTCTACTGGTACAGCTTTAACCGATGCTCCACTAGTCGTGCTGGTAAATGAAGGTACTGCTAGTGCGAGTGAAATTCTTGCTGGAGCCTTACAAGACAATGGACGCGCCAAGCTTGTAGGTACTAAGACATTTGGCAAGGGTTTAATTCAATCCCTATTTGACTTAACCAATGGTAGCGGTTTAGCCGTCACTGTTGCTAAATATGAAACTCCCAATCACCATGATATTCACAAACTGGGCATCACACCTGATCGAGTCGTTCCCACTCCCGAAATTCCGCTAGAGTCGTCAGCGACAGCCGATGATACTCAATACCTAGCCGCAATTAAAGAGTTGCAGGATAATTGATAATTAATAATTGATAATTTTATGATAGACGCACAAAATTTACAGGAACGGATCGCACAGGTAGAAAACAAGCGAGAATTACTCCTGAAATTTCAGGCAGATCCCAACCTCAGCAGTTTATCACTGGACATAGATCAAGCTTTGATCGAAATCGACGATCTGATGACCGAGTTTCGCCAGACTTTCCCTACTGGCAGAGTAACATCGATGTCCGAATAAGTACCTAGACGAAAATAATTACACAAATAAGTGATAAAATATGAATCAACTTTTTAAATCAGATATTCCCAAATAATACAAATGCTTTTTCTTCGGGAAATTAACCCACTCTCTTTTAAGCTACTGGAGCGAATTT
>JANYDE010000137.1 GCA_025359915.1 Chamaesiphon sp. 336R_metabinner_41
GCTGGTATGTTGAAGCTCTCAAGTACGTTAAAGCAAACCACGGTTTGTCTGGCGATGCTGCGGTAGAAGCTAATTCCTACATCGACTATGCAATTAACTCCTTGAGCTAGTTCATAGTTATTACCCGAAGTTATTTCTCAACTCTTGCGTTTTCGTTGGCGATGGGAAATAGCTTCGGGGTATTTTTTTGGCTGTCAATAACAGTAAAATTAGGTAGGATTCGTCTGGGTTTGTTTATAAATATCTAGCACGAAGAAGGTTGCTTGCATAAACCCATCCCTACAGATTAATCACCCATTCTGACAGATTGATGTTGGGTGTCAAATGTCAGTCTAATGTACTAACAAAAAATTATGGATGATGAATCGGCAATTCAAGCTGGCGAAACACTAAATACAATACAAGCGATCGAGAATCTTTATTGTGAAGATTTAGGTTTGCGTGCCTATGCAGCTTGGTGGTTGGGCAAATTTCGGGTAAACGATCCTGCTGCGATTGTGGGATTAATTGCAGCTTTGAAAGATGAAGCAGATCGTACCCCCGAAGGCGGCTATCCACTGCGCCGAAATGCAGCTAGAGCTTTAGGTAAATTAAACGATCTTCAAGCTGTTCCTGCACTGATTGAATGTCTAAATTGTTCCGATTTTTATGTGCGAGAAGCGGCGGTGCAATCGCTCGAAATGTTGGGAGATCCTAGTTGTATTCCGCATTTGACTGAAATATTAGCTGCATCAGTTCGAGATGGAAAGCTCCTACCACAGGGCGAAGATTTTTCTCAGCCTTACGATTCGATCATCGAAGCTTTAGGCACTTTGGGAGTGACAGCCGCAGTACCATTGATTCAACCATTTCTCGAACATCCAATTCCTCGGATTCAGTATGCGGGATTGAGATCGATGTACCAGTTGACTCAGGATACCGTCTATGGCGATCGATTGGTGCAATCCTTATCAAATGGCGATCTCCAACTTAGAAGGGCACTCCTGTCCGATTTAGGGGCAATTGGGTATCTTCCCGCCGCAATCCCGATCTCTCAAGCTCATGCTGAAAATAGTCTGAAGTTGATATCGCTCAAGGGCATATTAGAAACCCAGATTATGCTTTCGCCATTCGACAGGTTATCTGATGGTGCAGTTCAAGTAATGCAACTAATGGATGAATTGCTCTAGAAATGTCGGCACCGAGGATAGTCACACAGATCGAAACATGGCTGGTGGGCACTGCCCACACTAAAGCCTAAACCCTAGTTCAGCTATTTAGAATTTTTAACAGCAGTCAAAAAGAAGACAACAGTCAGGGGAATAGCTGCGGCTAAAATACTCCCTGTTACTGCTACACCTAATTCAGGCGTACCCGAACTAAGTTCAAAGATGGAACCGACTGCGGCAATTGCGGAAATCGATGCACCAAGCAAACAGATACCAGTTAGAGGGGTGTACATGGACGGTTATTTTGCTCCTGATGTGATGTGTTGGACGTGCTGAAGGGAGAAACCTTTTTTCTTGAGTTCCTCAGTGAGAGCGAGTTGATTTTCGACTCGATCGACAAATAATACTCCCGTCAGATGATCTAGTTCATGTTGAATGGCGCGGGCGAGTAAGCCGTCAGCCTTTAGCGTGCGCGGACGACCGGATTCATCTCGGTAAGCCAGTTCGATCGTTTCTGGACGTTCGACATCCAAATACACTCCAGGAATACTCAAACACCCTTCTTGGTCTTTGCAGAGGGTTTTACCATACTTTTTGATGGTAGGATTGATTAGAATTAACGGCGGAATTTCTGGTTTTTCCAGCTCGGTATCTATAACGACTAATTGTTTATTAATGCCTACTTGTGGTGCGGCTAAACCTATACCATCCGCACTATACATAGTTTGCAGCATCGCCACGATCGTCCGGCGAATATCTTCATCCACGCTGGCAATCCGTTTGGCTGGTTGACGCAAAACTCGATCGCCGAGATAGTGAATATCTAATGGCGGTTTGGCTAATTTTTTCTTTTCAACGAGGATTGATATTGTCATGAACGAATCGTTACAGGCGATGATGTCTGAAAAATAGATCTCAGTGGTACTCTTATTTTAACAGGATTTAGACATACACGATCGTCGCTTCCAATTTATGGCCTAATTGAGATAAATTCAAAACATGTCCTCCGGTAACTAAATACACCGTGCTGGAAATCGATCCAATTTGACGAGATAGCATTCCCAACCTGTCGCGAAATAATCGCCCACTAGGATAAGCTGGTACTACACCCCAACCTGTTTCCTCTGCTACCAAAATTATGATTGCTAAACTCTTCGTTAATTCACTGAGTAATTCAGTCGTCAAATTTTCCCATTCAGAGTCAGATCGATCGAGTAAATTGGCTACCCATGTACCGATAGAATCGATGAGAAGGCAGTCCGAAGACTGAAATTGAGAAATGGTAGGAGAGAGATCTTCGATCGCGGCTACAGTCTGCCAGGTGGCGGGACGACGCTGTTGATGTCGCAAAATTCTAGCTTGCCATTCTCGATCGCTTGGATCTATAGTTGCGGTAGCGATATAGCTGACAGCTTTGCCACTTTGCCTTGCAAGCGTCTCCGCCCATTCACTCTTCCCACATCGCGCTGCACCCGTAACTAAAATTAGTTGTTGCCCAATCACTTCTATTTCCTCTGAATTATTGCGCTATCAACTATTCTCCCCTGGAGATGCTATATCAACAACTATTAATTAGTATCAACTATCAACTATCAACTATCAACTATCAACTATCAACTATCAACTGACTGAGTATGTCAATATCCATAGACTGTAATTCAGATTTAAAGACTCAACTATTCTCAGCTCAGATTCCAAAATTTAGTAATCTTCGGCAAGATGCCAACCCAATTTTGGCAGCACATATGCTCCAAGAAATGTATAAAATGGTGATGGAGTGGCAGCAAGAATTACAAGAAATTGATAAGAACAGTTTTAACATCACTACTAGTGGTCCAGTTTTAGCTGCCTGGTTGGAATCGCGCACTTTCAAACCTGGATCTACAGGTGAAGCAATTCCTACTCCTTATACTACTGTTGAGGCGATTTCCATTCTGGAAGGCTACGCCAACGATCTAACGGCTGTCGATCCAAAAGCGGGTTATCGTTTATGTGGATTGGATGAATACGGTCAACTCTGGACGCGTCCTTGTCACATGGCTGAAATCTTAAATGTTAGCAGGGCAATTGCTCGATATCAACAGTTAAAAGATTTAACCGATCGAAAACAACAATTAGAGCAATATATTCGTCACGTGCTCGAAGATCTCGTTCATCTTCGACTCAAACTACAGGATTAGAATTGATTTAGTTGATAATTGATAGCAATGTTTCTAGAGTGGTACCTAAATCCCCCTCCTGAAAACAATTCTCTTAAAGGAGGGGGCTTTAGAACCATTGTTCTGCTTAATTCATCATCGCCATTCGCCTAACTTTCAACTAAATTGGAAATATCAATGCCAGCTAGTTTCCAAGCTAATCCATTACGCTTCAAGATCAGACTGACATCTTTGGATCGATCGTGCTTATCGGTAATATGAACGACAAAGCGATCGATTGATTCATAGCCCATTTTAATGTCTGATTTAGCAATATCCCGATCCAAATTAGCCAGATCTATTTTAGCTCCAGGTACTTTATCGTGGATTAATTGGTCTAGTCCTTCTGGAGTGATTAACTTGTCCACCATTGGACTCACCATTTTTTCTACTATTTCTGGAGTCATTTTCGGCGATATAGAGCCATCATCAGATCCAGCTATGTGTTTGAGGACTTGAACTTTTACACTCTCTTTAATACTAACTCGTAATTCTGGAAAATTAATTTCTTTCGACAGAGCATCAACATTCTGATTTTCTGTCGCATTTTTCATATTATTGAGCGTTAGATAAGGAGAATAATAAATTCCTCCACCTGAGATCGCCGCAACTCCCACGATGGCACTAGTCCCAATAGCAACTGCTTTTACATCCATAATATTTCTCAGTTCTAGAAATTTAATTATCAACTATTCTCATCCGAATAGTCTTGTGATTAAGACAGACACTTTGCTAAAAACTAACAACTATCCACTAACTCAAGTTGTATATTCAGCGTTAATTTTTACATAGTCATAACTAAGATCGCAGCCCCAAGCAATTCCACACCCACTACCATTACCAACAGCTACCGAGATTAAAACTGTATCTGTTTTGAGGTATTCCCCTTGACTGGCAGCTTTGAGATAATTACTAGCAGCGACTCGATCGAATGTCAAAGGTTGTCCATTTGTCATTAATTGAATATCGCCCAATCGCACCGCCAAATTATTTTGATCGAAGGGTACGCCAGCCTTCCCAGCCGCCATCGCAATTCTGCCCCAGTTGGGATCGTTGCCAAAAATTGCCGCTTTGAGGAGGGAAGATCCGGCGATTTCACGGGCAATTTGTCGGGCATCTCGATCGCTCAGAGTACCAGACACTCGCACTTCAATCAAACAAGTAGCACCTTCACCATCACGGGCGATCGATCGAGCTAAATACTGACAGACAGCGGTGAGCATTGCTTCTAGTTTATCAGCTTCCGCTCCTGGATGCACAATTGCGGGCGTGCGGGATTCGCCATTCGCCAAAGCAATCAACGTATCATTCGTACTCGTATCCCCATCTACCGTAACTTGATTGAAACTCTTATCCGCAGCGCGACTGAGCATTTGTTGCCATAGCGTTGTCGATACCGCCGCATCACAAGTCACGAACGCCAACATCGTCGCCATATTCGGATGAATCATCCCCGAACCCTTAGCCATCCCGCCAATTCTTACGGCTCGATCGCCAATTGTAGTCTCTAATGCGATCGATTTGCTCACCAAATCGGTGGTCATAATCGCCTTCGCAGCAGTATCGCCACCCTCATGGGTAGCCGCTGCCACCAAACCAGGAATTCCGGCGATTAAGGCATTCATTTTGATGCGTTGACCGATTACCCCAGTTGAAGCCAGCAAGATCGCTTCTGGGGTGATATTTAGGGCACTAGCGAGCGCATTTGCACTGGCGACGGCATCATCCCAACCAGCTTCACCAGTCGCCGCATTTGCCTGTCCCGAATTGCAGAGAATCGCACGGGCACTAGGTTTGACAGCAAGCTGTTGACGACAATATTCGACGCAAGCAGCCCGAACCTGACTGGTGGTAAAGACTCCAGCCGCGATCGCATCTACATCAGATAATATCAATGCCAAATCGGGCAATCCAGACGCTTTCAATCCCGCTGTAATCCCCGCCGCTCTAAAGCCTCTCGGTGCCGTCACTCCCCCAGAAATCTCTTGCCAGTCCATATCCGTCTTTGGTCAATAAGTACTAGTTATCAGCATACTAGAATATAGGTCTTGGGTATGCCGTAATTAATTCTTGCTCCGTCACGATCTGATCCTAATTAGATTAAACAATTCCATATTTGATTGGATTTTATATTGGTAAGCCCCTAAGTACATACTATGCAGTAGTTTTCAGTCATTATGGAATTTCCAGCCTACCTAACTATTGGGGCGTTAAAACTCCATCCCCATCCAGTATTTGAGAGCATCGCTTATTTTGTTTCTCTACGGTTGGCATTCCGACGATTTCGGAAAAGTACCGTCAAAGCAGAACAACGAGGGGTAGTAATTGCGGGGGGTTTAATTGGTGGGATGCTGGGAGCCAAGCTGTTGGCAATTGTTCAGCATTTAGATCTATTGTGGACGGCACAAATTAGTTTTGTAATGCTGTTAATTGGTGGTAAAACAATCGTCGGGGCGTTACTAGGCGCAGTTTTTGGGGTTGAAATCACCAAGAACTTTCTCAAGATTGAGACGGCGACGGGGGATGCTTTCGCCTATCCGCTAATTGTTGGCACCGTCATTGGGCGTATTGGCTGCTTCTTAACCGGATTAAGCGACCAAACCTATGGTACACCAACATCGTTACCTTGGGGCGTGGATTTTGGCGATCGAATCCCTCGTCATCCCACTCAGCTCTATGAGGTGGTATTTATGATTGGTTTGCTAATCTTCCTCAAATATCGAGAGCGAAAACCATATCTACAAGGCGATCTATTTAGATTTTATATGATTTGTTACTTAGCATTTCGATGGTCGATCGATTTTATCAAACCTGACTTTCATCCATTACTAGGCATGAGCGCGATTCAAATCACTTGTCTGCTAGGATTGGTCTATTATCGCGCTGCAATTCGTCGGTTAATTTGAACAAGATTGCCACTAACGCGCCTGTAGAACTCGTTCGACAGTCAAATCTAAATTAGCTAATATTGTTGACTCAATTTTATTATCTCCCATATACACCTTCTCCTCATAAAAACCTTCCACCCATTCCAAAATTGTGACTCGTGACTGAAGCGGATCGACGATCCAATATTCAGCAATTCCCCTCGCCGCATATTCACTCCGCTTGTAACGATAATCGCGTTTTTCTTGGTTAGGACTGACAACTTCTACTACTAATAATGGTGGGGGCATATCCATCAACACGATCGATCTAGTTGCTCCATTCATTTCTGTTGCTAATTCTTCAGATAGCAATACCAAATCTGGTATTCGTACCGATACCTTAGCCCCACTTACGGCTACTTCGATACCAATTCTCAGTCGATAGCTGGGAGTACCCAATCCGAGAAAAAAGGCAAACAAAAAAGATGCAATTCTCTGGTTGATATCGCTCTCAGCAGGCATAGGAATCAATTCTCCATTTTCTAGTTCATATAATTTATCCGTGCCATCGTCGTAAGCAAGGAACTCTTCTAGCGTCATTTTCTCGATCGCAACTGTCATCGCTACACTTCCTGCAAGAGTATATTCATTAATTCTAACATTTCGATCGATCTCAGAATTACCGCCGTTTGAACTATGATTTGTGGGATCCACAGATAGACTAAGATTGTCACATAGCGATCTTAACAGTTAGAACTATCAGATCTCCGACTGTCCAAGAAGTCGGGGATCTAGCCTCACCAAATGTCAACTAGTGTGGCGACTGCTATAGCAGCTCATCACATTAAAACGATCGACTACAACGATCGAACTAACCAAGATTGGTGGTTTGAGTGCCATTGTTTTTTAAAAGCTATCCCCTATTCCCCTAAATTTATGCCTACTCGCCCCTACTTATTTTACGGATTGACTAATAGCATTTGCTCCCAGTGTTTGGAGAAAGTCGAGGCGAAGATTGTCTTTCGGGATGAGGCGGTGTATCTCGTCAAACATTGTCTGACGCATGGGCGAGAAGAGGTGCTAATTGCTGACGATATTGAGTATTACAAGCTCTGTCAGGACTTTATCAAGCCTGGAGATATGCCACATCATTTTAATACTAACATCGAGCGTGGTTGCCCTTATGACTGCGGATTGTGTCCAGATCACGAGCAGCATAGTTGCGTGACGTTGGTCGAAATTACCGATCGATGTAATTTGGACTGTCCGATTTGTTATGCTGATTCGGGTGCGGCGGAAGTGTCGGCTTTGACGGATACAGCGCGAAATCATCGCAGTTTAGCAGAAATTGAGCTGATGCTGGATGCAGTGGTGGCGAATGAGGGGGAGCCGGATATCGTGCAGTTGAGCGGTGGTGAGCCGACTATTCATCCTGAGTTTTTTCAGGTGTTGGATTTGGCGAAAATGAAGCCGATTAAGCATTTGATGATCAATACTAACGGTGTAAGGATTGCGACCGATCGAGTATTCTGTGAGAGACTAGCGGCGTATCAGCCTGGGATTGAGGTTTATTTACAATTTGATAGTTTTGAAGAGAAAGCTTTGCGAGAGCTGCGCGGGGCAGATTTGCGGCAAATGCGGCAACGGGCGATCGATCATTTGAATGAATTTAATATTTCGACGACGCTAGTTGTGACGGTGAAAAAGGGATTGAATGATAGTGAGTTGGGTAAAATTATTGATTATGCTTTAGCCCAAAAATGTGTGCGCGGTGTCACTTTTCAACCAATTCAAGTAGCGGGAAGATTAGAAGGTTTCGATCCGAAAGTTGATCGATATCCATTAACCGCAGTCCGTCGATCGATCCTCGAACAAAGTCCTCATTTTAAGTCTGAAGATTTACTTCCCGTTCCCTGTCACCCCGATTGTTTGGCGATGGGATACGCGCTCAAAGTCGATGGTAAAGTGATTCCCCTGGCTGGATTAGTCGATCCGAGTACTTTCTTAAAATTGATGCCAAATTCGATCGTCTACGAGCAGAATGATACACTCAAAAAGAAACTATTCGATCTATTTTCGACAGGAAATTCACCCACGATGTCCGCTGTCAAAATGGAACAGTTATTATGTTGCTTACCATTAGTTGCCGTTCCCCAAGGATTAACCTATGAAAATGTGTTTCGGATCTTAATTGTCCAGTTTCTCGATCCTTATAACTTCGACGTGCGATCTGTTAAACGATCTTGCATTCACATGGCGCAAACTAACGGTCAATTAATCCCTTTTGATACCTTCAATATCTTCTATCGAGACGGCGCACCAGGAGCGCATTTAGTGGCAAAAGCTGAAGTTAAATCATGAACGATATCATATCATTCAGAATTCGGCTACTAGCGGCTGGACTTTATGCGATTTTTGCAGTACCAATGGGAGCCTTTCTTTTATTTACTGTTTTTATCCTAATTAGTGAAAATAACCCTGCTAATCACAATATGCTGGGATTAGTTGCAATAGAATTTTTGGTTGGATTGCCTATGACGATCGTTTTACCAGTAGTCCTTTTTATTATTTGGCAAATAACCAGAAGAATACATAGCTTTATCGATCTATCTGGTAAAGATGTGTTGAACTATAGTTTGAATAGTTTACTAGTAATCCTATGTTTTTCATTTGTGACTTGCACAACTTGTAGTGTTGTCTCTGTGATGAATCCTGCCGCAGGTACTATTTTCATAGTAGGCTTAGTTATTATAAATTGTACAGCACTCGCCTATACGATCGGTTCTATAGTTGCAGGAATATATGCACTAAGAGGATACCGTTTTAAAAATCGGTTGATTTACTCTTTTATACCAGACTAATATTATACTGCAATGAAAGATCGACATTTAAATTCTAATATCCGTCGCAAAGCAGTCAGATGTCATCTAGTTGGGTTAATCTGGTTACCAATCTCGATCGAGCCATTGCAGCTTGGAAAGGGAAAATTCCGAGCAATTCTCTGATGATTAAGTTCTTATCTGAAATATTATGATCGTTTTATCCAAGACGAATAGAACTTCAGCTCGAAGCACTAGTATAAAATCTCAGTGCAAATCGCCAAACTCGATCAGACAAAAATAACAACACTAAAGCCAAAGATCCACCACTCAAAATCCACAGCGGATCTCCTCGCCCTAACAGCGTCTCAGCAGGCACAGTAGTTAGAAATGCCACCGGAATAATAAAGGTAAAAAAGAAGCGATAGGTAGCCGGATACGCCGCAATTGGGAAACGTCCAGCAGCCAATAAACCTTTCAATACCTCCGTAATATTATAAATCTTGGTAAACCAAATACTCGTCGCTCCGAGCATAAACCATAGACTATACATAATCACCAATCCAGACAATAATGGAATCGCACTGAGCAAGTAAGCACTTACTCCTAAACCGAGCAAACTCCCCGCATAGAAGATAATAACTAATCCAAATAGTAGATCTGGAACCCCCCAAACTGAGAAACTATGAAAGGAGAGCCAAAACTGCGAACTAATTGGTTTGAGCAAGACAAAATCTAGTGTTCCATCTTGAATGTGTTTGACAATTCGATTGAGATTACTAGCGAGAAATGTACTAGAGAATCCTTCGAGAAATGTAAAAATACCGACCACGATTAAGGCTTCTTCCCATCGCCATCCTTGAAAGTTATAACCTTTACGATAAAACAAAAATAGACTAAATAAACTTCCAGCCAGTCCACCCAAACTGCTTAAAGCTGCAAAGACAAAATTCAATCGATATTCTAACTCAGATGCGATCGCTGTCTTCCAAAAAATCTGGATTAAATTTAAGTATCTATACATATTACCTATTACCTAACTAAGCTCCCATCCCTGAATATTGCTGTAAGCCTTTGCGCCAGAGCCAACGATTGAGCGCAAAGAATATAACGCCCCAAATAAACATCATGCCAAAATCATGAACAAGATCGACTTTTAAACCAGTTAAAATACTCGCGGGAAAGTTGATAATATATGGAAATGGAGTCCACCTGACGATCGATCTGATCTCAGCCGGAAATATTTCAATCGGGGCGATCGATCCTGACAAAAATAGATGAATCAAAAACCAGACCTCTTGAATCGAACTAGCTTTCTCAGTCCAGAAGGCAAACATCGCTAACGTATATTGAATCAGAAATTGCAATGCAAAGGCACAGATCCCTGAGATCGCAAATAGCACCATCGTACTCAAACTCGGCAACCAAAAAGCACCAGGATACAGCAAGAAAAATAGCACCACTAATCCAAAGATAAACGGTAATCTGGCAAATCGTTCGGCAATATGTGACGCGAGATGATGTCCAACTGGATCTACTGGCTGTAACAATAGAAACGACAACTTACCATCGACAATCTGCCGCTCAAAATCCCAGATTACCCAAACAACCGTAAGTTGTCGCGCCAGATACACCGCCAGAAAATAACGGGAAAATTCGATCGACGATAAACCGAAGTTTACCTTTTGAGCAGCCTCGCTCCACACGCCCATCAGAATGAACGGTAACGACCCCGAAAGTGCCCACAGGAGCAATTCAGCCCGATACTCCAGCATATAGGCGTAGTAGGTCACTAGCAGGGATTTGGAGACTCTGAGTAATTGTTTCACAGTGTGAGGGTGTGTGGGAGTGGGGGAGTGGGGAAGTGGGGGAGTGAGGGAGTGTGGGAGTGGGGGGAGTGTGGGAGTGGGGGGAGTTAAGGACGCTTGTGTTCTAACTCTTTCCTCCCCATCTCCCATCTCCCATCTCCAAAAATTGTAAAGATTTGCCAAAGATCCCACAGAGGTTTAATTGTGTCACCGAGAATAGCTAAACTACTCTAATAGAAGATCTGTAAAAAATCGATCGTAATAATATGAGCGTAGTTAGTCAAGTTATACTCAAAGCCGATGATGCTTTGCGCTACCCTAGTAGCGGAGAACTCCAAAATATCCAATCCTTCCTCAAAACGGGCGAACAACGGATTCGGATCGTTACCACTCTAGCAGAGAGTGAAAAGAAAATCGTCGAAGCAGCTAGTAAAGAGTTGTGGAAGCTACATCCTGATTATATTGCGCCTGGTGGTAATGCGTTCGGTCAAAAACAACGCACTCAGTGCTTGAGAGATTACGGTTGGTACCTACGCTTAGTTACCTATGGTGTACTCGCTGGTGACATCGCTCCGATCGAACAGATTGGTCTGATTGGCGTGCGGGACATGTATAATTCTCTTGGCGTTCCAGTTGCGGGGATGGCTGATTCGATTACTGCACTCAAAGCAGCAGCTCTCAATCTGCTCAATGATGAAGACGCAGCAGCAGCGGCTCCTTATTTTGACTACATCATTCAGGATCTTTCCTAATCGATATTTGCTATTGGTATCTGCTCAATCTTATAAATCGCCCTCAGTGTTGCTGGGGGTTATTTATAACGATCTAAATCTCGAATTGTACCGCCAGTTATTTTCGACGGTATTTGCCGACTTTTATCTATTCGACAGGCTTTTAGGTTTACAGTTAGCAGATGTAGATAGTCAGGCTCAGACTTATCTAGAGCAACTGCAACTCACCCATAAAGTTTCAGTCCAAAATGGTAAGCTGTCTACGACAGCACTATCCCAAGGTCAACGCAAACGGTTAGCACTCCTCACCGCTTACCTTGAAGATCGACCAATTTATTTATTTGATGAATGGGCAGCAGATCAAGATCCATTTTTTCGGGAAATTTTTTATCAACAGCTTTTACCAGAACTAAAACAACGCGGTAAAGCATTGCTAGTCATCAGTCATGACAATCGATACTTTCAGCTAGCCGATCGATTACTCAAGCTAGACTATGGGAAAATTATCATTAATTGAGGGGAGAGCTGGGAGCTAATTTCGGTGTAACAACAGATAATTAAACATCAGATCGCCATTCGCGCTCCCCCAGTCTTCGCCGTCGTATACCGTTGTTACTTCTGTCGTCAGAAATTTATGTTAATTCTGCTACTATTTAAGAGTATATTATAGCTAAGAATATTTGGGACTTAGAGGCAATCTCGGGTAATCGAGGGAAAACAGCAAGGTCTGTTGCTATGTCCCTAAATCACCGTAATAGTTGTATCGATTGTCACTGTTCACTCTCGAAGTAATACTTAAAATTTTCTTCAAGCCGGATAAATTCGATCGGAACAGAATAGTTGCAGCCTATAATAAAGGTCATCTTGACAATCCATTAGGTCAGCGAACTGTATCGAGATTATCAGTATTTAATCTGGCAAGACAATTAAGCTATTGTGTCGCTAGTGCTGAGGCTAGTGGAGTTACGCCCACGGTAGTTGTATTAGCCAAATCGATCGAGATTGCAAGATCCAATCTAAATTTGTCTAAAATCCAGCTACTCAAACCCAATCTATTTCAAGTTAAACACCTTTAAATCTAACTGTGAGGAGCACCACCCGAATGTCATCAGCATTTTGGAAATCTGTATTAATTAGCCCTGTAGTTTTGGGCATCACTCTGTTATTATCCACTGGGGTAATGGCAGCACCGAAAAGCGATTCGATCGATAGTTTGACACCAATTAGGGAAAAAGCCAATGGTGTAACACCTGTTAAAGTTGCCGCCAGCGAAACTGCTCCAACTACCGAAGCTGAAGTTGCGACTAATACTGTTAAACCTGGAGACTGGCAATATACTGCCCTTCAAGGTGTTGCCGCGAAATATGGTTGTAACTCTAACCTGAACAATCAAGTTGTCTCGCAACTGGAATTCGCGCGTGGTTTGAATAGCTGCTTGGCAAAACTAGAGCCGATCTTGGCTCAAAAGCCAACTACAACTACTCAGCCAACCACTCCTGCTGTCACTGCCGCCGATCTTGAAGTGATCAAGAGATTGACTCAAGAATATCGCGCCCAACTGACCGAAATTGATGGTCGTCTGACTAGTGCTGACAAGAAAGTAGCTCAAGCTCAAGCAAGCCAGTTTTCTACTACTACCAAGCTCAAAGGTGAAGTAATCTTCAACGTAACTGGTGCTGCTAGTGGTGCGACGTCTAATAATACTGTACTTGGCGATCGGGTTCGGTTATTATTTGAAACTAGCTTCAACGGTCAAGACAGGCTTTGGACACGTTTGGCGACTGGAAACCAAGGTGGTGTCAATGGCGGCTTGAAAAATAGCACCGCTGAAGGTGGGCAAGTTTCTGAAGGTGTTCCGTTCACCAATCTTAACACTGTCGGTATCGACTGGTTAGCCTATCAATTTCCGGTTAGCAACACCAATGTCTATGTAGCTGCATATAACGGAATTCATGCTGATTACGCTCCTACCTATGGGTCTAATTTTGATGACTTCACCGGAGGTAGTGGTGCCCTTTCCAACTTTGCCGAATCTAGCCCCATCTACAAAATCGGTGGTGGTTCTGGCGTTGGTACTAGTTTACCCTTTGGGGATACTGGGTTGAAGTCTTTGACAGTCGGTTACTTTGCCGGTCCTACCAGTGCGAACAAGCCTGCCGCTGGACAAGGTTTATTCAACGGTGACTATGCTCTATTAGGACAGTTGAATTTCAAACTTAGCGATAAGTTGGATGCTGGTTTAACCTATGTCAATAGCTATCATACTGCTACCAACCCCATTTATGCCTTTGGGGGTTCTGGTGGATTAACTGGTACAGGAATAGCAAACCTCGCAACTGCTGGTACTACAGCCAATTCCTATGGTGCTGAGTTTGCTTTCAAAGCTAGTGATACTCTCGCATTCAATGGATTTGTACTAAATACTAGTGCAAACAAAGCTACTATCGGCAAACAAGATCTTTGGAGCTATGGTGCTGGACTTTCTTTACCAAACATCGATGGTAAAGGTAGTTTGGCTGGGTTGCTAGTTGGAGCTGAACCTTATGTTGGTGGTGTTGGCACCGTTCCTTATCACATCGAAGGTTTCTACAAGTACAAATTTAGTGACAACCTCAGCATTACACCTGGATTGATCTATCTAACTGCTCCCAATCAAACTAGTAATGGTAATAGTGCCGTAATTGGTGTGGTCAGAAGTACTTTCACATTCTAAATTAGGATCGTGGATTAGATAACTTATCGCTTTTTAGCGATTACTAGAGTAGGGGCAATTCATGAATTGCCCCTACTCTAGTAATCGCGGGTATGATGACAATTCTGAATCTTATTAAATCCTCATTTCTTAATCAATTATTTAACTCATCCAGCCAGGAGTATTATTTTACTTCTGGCTGGTTATTTTTGAGTAGACTTTAACTATACAAATATTTAGGTGGGATCGAGCAGTGGAGTTGAGCGGTACCAATTGCAACTCTATAATCTGGAAATTTCAAACCAATCATCCCGCTCTTCTTGAGATTGAATTTGTGGTAGATTTTCCCAAAGAGAAGTAGTTCAGCCCACTCACTCAAATTAGGCTCATGTCCGACTACTGCGAGAGTAGAAATATCTATATCAGCAAAAGATCTGGCATTCCAATCCATCATCCAAGATGGTAGATTTCCCATTGGTTTTAAGTCTTGAGATACTTCTAATTTGGGACTAAGTTGCTTGTCCATGAGAATGTCCGCAGTTTGACGAGCGCGGACAAGCGGACTGGTGATGAGGAGATCGAAAGTTAACTCCAATCTTTGCAGTCTATCGGCAACTTGCGCAACTTTTCTGCGTCCTACTTTAGTAAGGCATCTTAACTCATCACTGGCGATTGAATCCAGATTGAGAGGATCTGGATCTTCAGCAATACCATGACGAATGAGATACAAATACATATTTTTGTTAATTATGTGGTGCTGGTTGTCGATTGAGTAGATGATAGCTAGCGGGTAACTATTTATTGCTCATTGATACATATATCGATCGATGGGGAATTCTAAAATTGGGTAATCAATATCAAAGATACGATCTAGGGTGCAGTAGTTATGACACAAAATATAGAAGAGTTTGCGAACCAGCGCAAGCGAAGATTTGATTGGGCGGCTGTATTGCCCAAGCGCAAAGCTTGGATTCAGACACTGATTTTATTGCCTTTTGGTTTGCCTGTGGCAAACTTTTTGGGCGCGAGCTGGAATTTTTCAGTCAATTCAATCGTCGAAGAACAGCAATACCTGTTTGGGGTGCTCTCAATGGCGTTTAATTTAGTGCTGCCCAGCTTATTTTTTGCCTTTTTATTCCATTGGGGCTGGTTTATCTGGAAACAATCATCAGTTACATGGTATCCCAACCCGCAAGCATTATGGGCCGGAACTTATGCTACCCTAACGATCGCGGTATCATTTGTGATCGTCGAACTATTCAACCAGCATTTGGGAGTCTGTGGTAGTAGGGGCTGGGATGACATCGGTCAAAATCTATTCTGCAATCTCAATGGCTATGGCTTTGAATCCAAGTCCTGGTTTGGGGTATGGTTTATCCTCACGGCTTATTGCTATCAAGCGCAAGCCCTAATCAACTCCATCTATCGGCACTATTTCCCACAAGCTGATGTCAATGACTCTAACACCGTTGAGATCGATCTTGATGAGCCATCTCCTGATGATTTTGGATCCACTCCACTCGACACAATTGCCAACGGTGAAGAATAGGCCTTTAACTTTTCGCCCCAATGGTAAAATATGACTAGATCGATTAGAGCGTATCAACGCACCCCCCAAAGGTGGTCGAACAAAGACACTCAAGTAATTAAATTGCTCAACCGAAATTATCATAAATTTAGTCTGGGGAACCTGTCCCAAACCTTAATTTGGACAGCCATCGTCTGCTTAGGATCTTGGGGACAAGCCTTACCCACCGTTGCTAGTCCCCCCCCTCTAGTCGCCCAATATCTCTCTCCACCAGAGACACCTAATCATAATTCGATAGATATTAGTCCCGAAATTATTAATAGTAGCCCCGTCTTGCAAAAATGGCTCAAGGGGATTCCCGATGTGCTCAGTGACATCAAAACCGACCCCAGTTTTCGGACGCGCGTAAAAGTTGGTTATTCCCAATACCCCTCCACAAATCAAGCTGGGGGCTTTCATCTGGCAGTAGACGATCTCTTCTTCGGGCGTGGGGGACTCTCAGCCAGTGCTAATTATAATTCTTCCTCTACTGGCAATCGCACCGCTTATGGTGCCGATGCGCAATATTATCTCTTGCCTTTAGGCGGTTATGTAAATGTCACCCCACTAGTTGGATTTCGGCACCTCGAAACTGATAAATATAAACGAGACGGTTTGAATCTAGGCGTGAAAGTAATGGTCGTACCAGCTCGTGGTGGTGGTGCAGATTTAGCTCTCAGTCAAAGTTGGGTGGGTTTCGGGAGTGCGACGGAAACAGGTTTGACAACTTTCTCTGTTGGTTATGCACTTACCAATCATCTGCGGTTATCGACAGATATCCAACAGCAAAATGCCAAGGAAAACTACGACAGTCGTGTCGGATTTGGAGTTGAGTGGATGCCTTAAATTAATTGAGAATTGCGGATGCGCGTTCGTCGGGTTCCCCGACGGTTTAGCGCACCAAGCAGAGAATTGATACTGAAGGGGAAATCCATGAATTTCCCCTTTGGGCATTTATTGCACTCCCAGTTTTCAGCCAACCGTTTCAGCCAAAGCGACCACTGGCTCTGCTGCCACTGCTGCCGCCTTCACCTTCGCCTCACCGACGAGGAACTCCGCAACTTGAATCTCAATCTCCCGCCGGACAATCCCTCTGTACTCTAGGAAATGTTCGATTTGGGCGCAGACACCCAAATAACTAGTCACCCCGCCTGGATTGAGCTGCAACATGCTCCAGAGATTGCGCCAGAACTGCCAACGAGTAGAACGAACCACCCCTTGTCGCCAGCAGATAGTTAGAAACGCCTGAATTACAATCCAACTAATTGCTTTCTTGCGTCCCTCGCCTTTATCGGGATATGTCGCAGTACCGAGCGTCAGGAAATGTCGGTAGGTTCGATCGAGAAACTTCGATGGCTCGTATAATTCATCAAAGGCATCCATATACTCGTAGGCGATTTCTTCGAGCGGACGAGTTGGGACAAAATTCATCAAGGTGGTTTGGTTGATATTGGCACCCTCAACCCGCATTCGACCCTCTTTGGTCAACCGATGCCACAGAGCCGTATCGGGTAATGCTTGGAGCATACTAAATACCGCAGTTGGAATATTTGTCTGTTCGACAAATTTGACGATTCTGTTTCCAGCACCTGTTTTCTCGCCATCAAAGCCGATAATAAACCCTGCCATCACCCGAATACCTGTGGCAGAAATTCTGTCAACTGCTTCACTGAGGGAGCTACGAGTATTTTGGTGTTTTTGTGTGAGTGCGAGACTTTCTTCATCAGGGGTTTCAATGCCCAAAAAGACGGCTCCAAAGTTGCACTTGACCATCTCATCCATCAGTTCTTGGTCATTTGCCAAATCGACTGAAGCTTCAGTTGCAAAGGAGAAGGGATACTTATGTTCGACCATCCACGGCAATAGTTCTTTCAAGAACAGTTTGACATTACGTTTATTGCCGATGAAATTGTCATCCACCATGAAAATACTCCGCCGCCAACCCAATTCGTAGAGATAATCGAGTTCTTTGAGTAGTTGTGCTGGTGCCTTAGTTCGGGGTTTACGACCGTATAAAACGATAATATCGCAGAACTCACATTGGAACGGACAACCGCGCGAAAACTGGACAGACATCTCGGCATAAGCATCGAATTCCAGCAATTCAAATCGCGGTACGGGAGTCGTGGTGACATCGGGACGTTCGCCATTGGGAGCGCGGAAAGTACCTGATAGTTGTCCCTGTGCTACTGCCTCGACAAATAACGGGATCGTCAGTTCCCCTTCATCTAAAATTAAATAATCAGCGAATGCTGACACTTCATGGGGTAAGGCTGTCGGGTAAGGGCCACCAACGGCTACTCGTTTTCCACGGCGTTTCGCCTCTTGCATCTGGACAAGTAAATCTGGCTTTTGGACGATCATTGCCGAGCAAATCACCATTTCCGACCAATTCCATTCGGCTTCAGTTACCTCGCGAACGTTCAAATCGACCAGCTTATAGTTCCATTCTTGGGGAAGAATTGCCGCGACGGTAATTAGTCCTAATGGCGGTAGCATCGCTTTCCGACCGAGCAATTCGATGGTTTTCTCAAACGACCAAAAACTTTTGGGGAAGCGAGGGTAGAGGAGTAGCACGTTCATAATATTATCTCCAAACAACGGCATTCCTCGTTAGGTGGAATGATCGACGCATATAACTAATTGACTTTAGTTTAATCGGTTTTGTTTCGATCGGGTCTGATTATTACAGAAGTTTTCAGAAGTCGAAAATGTGGGATTCAGATCTTCGACTTCTTCTCTTCTCTTCTCTTCTCTTCTCTTCTCTTCTCTTCGAGAGGCTCCGCCAACGAGAGGCTCCGCCAACGAGAGGCTCCGCCAACGAGAGGCTCCGCCAACGAGAGGCTCCGCCAACGAGAAGTCGGGGATCTGGCATGGCTACAATCAACTTTAAATATTAATTATCAACCTAAAAATTTGCGGAGATCGAATTCTACTGAATTGGGTTCTGTGATTGAAGCAGTTTCAGTGGGATCGAGTGATGCTGATAACATTAGTAAAATTCGCTCGGTATAATCTACTGCTCCGCACAATTCTTTTTCCAGTAGCTCCAAGCCCCCATTCGCATACTCTTCAAATATATTAATTCGCTGCTGTTCAAAATCAGATCGATCTGGTGAAATTACGTTAATATTTTCAGTAGCTGCGATCGCAATTAGTTTCATCACTGGATCGTAACCACGGGAGATAAATATCTCCATACTAATTGGTCCTGGCTCTTTTTTGGATATTTCGCCGAGTGGGACACGTTGGTTGTGTTTAGCACCTAATACTGCAGCAAATAAAATCGCATCGGCATATGTTTGAAATGGACTATTGTTATCGGCTGATGCAATTAATGATTTGACCAATTCTGCTTTGTCTCTGGCTACTCGAATCCGGTTTTCAGACATGGGTATATTAATTAATAATTGATAATTGATAATTGATAATTGATAATTAATAATCATGGAGATAGGCGTAGTCGTAGTGTTGCCCACCAAATTATCTTCGATCGATTATAAGTATTTAGAAAGATAGTATTTATTGTTGATTTTTGGGGTGGGCGGGTTTGTTCTGTATTTTATTTTATAGATACGTTGCTAAAAAAAATTAGCAAAACCCGCCCCTATAGGTTAATAATCTCCGGCGATTAGATGTTCAGTTTCGGCAAATTTTTCTTCCATTCCGACTTCTGGTGTGAATAGAGAAACAATTATCCCTACCATAAATGAGAGCGGAATTGTCACCAAACCAGGATTTTTAAGTGGGAAAATCGCCGTGGTATGTTTGAGGATATCGACCTGAATTGTTGGCGATAAATAAATCAGAATCAAAGCCGAAAGTGTGCCGACTAAAATACTCGCAACAGCACCCTTTGTCGTGAACCCTCGCCATACCATTGACATTAATAGTGAAGGAAAATTGGCACTAGCGGCGATCGCAAATGCTAGCCCAACCATGTACGCTACATTTTGTCCTTTGAAGATAATTCCTAATACCATTGCTACCACACCTAATAGTAGGGTTGCAATCCGCGCAACTTTTAATTGTTCGGTTTCACTGGAGTTTCCTTTCTTGATTACATTCACCCATAAATCGTGGGATAAGGCTGCGGCACCAGAGAGAGTCAACCCAGCAACTACAGCTAAAATTGTCGCAAAAGATACGGCAGAAATAAAGCCTAAAAAGGGACTACCACCCAATACTTGAGCTAAGATGGGGGCTGCCATATTTCCAGATTTGTCGATCGCTCCAGTCGCGCCTAGAGGATGTAAAATTGTCTCTCTACCGACTAATACCATTGCCCCAAATCCTAAGATAAATGTGAGCAGATAAAAGAAGCCAATTAGGATCGTGGCGTACATGACTGAAATGCGTGCTTCTTTGGCATTTGGCACGGTATAAAACCGCATTAAGATGTGGGGTAAACCAGCAGTACCCAACATCAATGATAGACCTAATGAGAGGGCATCTAGGGGATTTGCGACTTCTTTTCCAGGTGCTAAAACTGCATCACCATATTTATTTGCAGCTTCTGCAAATAGGGTGAGTGGATTGAAGCCAAATCTAGAAAGTACGAGTAGTGCCATCACAGTTGCACCACCTAATAATAGTACGGCTTTGATAATTTGAACCCAAGTAGTGGCGATCATCCCACCGAAAGTTACATAGGCAAGCATGACGCAACCAACGATGACAATTGCCAGATTATAATCCAACCCAAACAATAGTTGAATCAATCCACCAGCCCCAACCATTTGGGCGATCAAATAGAAGCTAACTACGACTAAAGTGCCGATCGAGGATGCAATTCTGACAGGTGTTTGTTGGAGTCTAAAAGCCACAACATCGGCGAAAGTATATTTGCCCAAATTCCGCATCGGTTCGGCAATCAAGAACATCACAATTGGCCAACCAACCAGAAATCCGATCGAGTAAATCAATCCATCGAAGCCATTTAAGGCAACTTTGCCCGCAATTCCCAGAAAACTAGCCGCACTCATAAAGTCGCCAGCTAAAGCTAATCCATTCTGGAAACCGCTAATATTTCCGCCAGCAGTATAGTATTCAGCGGTACTTTTAGTTTGTTTTGCTGCCCAGTATGTGATGCCTAAAGTAAAAGTGATAAATACTAAGAAAAAGCCAATTGCGATCGGATTAAATTGTCCCAGGGACGTTGTTGAATTCATGTTTTAGTTGTTGGTTATTAGTTTTTAGTTATTAGCAAGTTTAATTGTGCTTAGTTTCTATTACGTATTTTTTCTAATTGATCGTCGTAATTGTGATTCGTCCAGCGGACATACACAAAAATGAGCACCCAGGCAGTGACAATCGTTAGGGCACCTAATAAAATGCCGATACTTAGTCCAGGTACTAAAGTTTGCCCCATCAACTTTTTATTAAAAGCAACCAGTAAAATAAAGCCAAAGTAAACAACCATCATCGCCGCTGTCAGCCATATCGAGACGCGCCAGCGTTGATTTGCCAGAGCGCGTAAAGATCTCAGTCGTTCGCTCATAAAATCACCTATATACATTTAACTACGACATTTTAGAGTCAAAGGGGATTAATCGATCGTTAAATTAAGCATCAATGATCTAAATTCTCTTTTGTCAGAGACTGCACCAATGAACTATAAGGAACTAAAATGAAAACAGCAGAGCCTAAATCTTCTCCTGAACTCTCAACTAAACTTTACCCAGCCCGCTCCACCACAACATGAATATTCTCACCGACTTACTCAAGCCTCAAGCCACTCGCGAAAAGAAGCAATCAAAGGGGATCCAGATTAAAACCGAGCGTGAAATTGGCATCATGCGCCAATCTTCGAGAATTGTCGCTACAGTTTTGAAAGAGATTTTGGCGATGGTGGAGCCAGGGATGACTACGGCAGACTTAGATGCTTACGCTGAGAAACGGATTCGGGAGATGGGTGCAATCCCTAGTTTCAAGGGTTTATATGGGTTTCCGGCGACGATTTGTGCCAGCATCAATGATGAAGCCGTACATGGTATTCCCAATCGCAAGAAAGTAATCAAGCAGGGTGATGTGCTCAAAGTCGATACGGGAGCTTTCTTTCAGGGCTTTCACGGAGATTCTTGCATCACGATCGGCGTAGGGACAGTGACTCCCGCTGCTGCTAAACTAATCCAAGTAGCTGAAGAAGCTCTCTACAAGGGCATAGAACAGGTGAAAGAGGGTGCTTACCTGTTAGACCTCGCTGGCGCGATTCAAGACCATGTAGAGGGCAATGGCTTTAGTATCGTGGAAGATTTTACCGGACATGGAGTGGGGCGCAATCTCCATGAGGAACCATCGGTCTTTAATTTCCGCACGCGGGAGATGCCCAATGTCAAACTCAGAGCTGGCATGACGATCGCGATCGAGCCGATTATCAATGCTGGATCGAAGGTTACTCGAATGATGCCAGATAAGTGGACTGCTGTCACGATCGATAAATCTTTATCTGCTCAATTCGAGCATACTGTCTTGGTAACGAAGGATGGTTATGAGATTTTGACCGATCGTAATTTAGTTTAATTTAGCACCTGATAAAAACCAAGGTAGGGGCAATTCATGAATTGCCCCTACCTTAGTTTTTGTGAGGTGCTGAAATTTTTAGCCCACACAAACCGTCCTCTTTTATTAGGAGTTAGAACCATCTTTTCTAAGAGGGTGGGGAGTAACATATTCAATCCACAGCTAATTACTTCACTGCTTGAGTTACTGGAATAGTAGTAGATTTGCTCGGTGCAATTGCAGGTGAAGATGTTGGTGTAGGAGTACTGAGATTTGGAGCAACCGAAATCTTCGGTGGTTGAGTCGCCTGAGCCAATTGCTTAATCTGATCCTTGTACTCAGCCGGAGCGAGATCTACCGCCGCCGTCATCAGGGTTTGAGCATCAGAGAGATTGCCCATCTGCTTGAATACCAAGCCCTTGGCTAAGACAGGACGAAAATCTGCTTTATTAACCTCCATCAAAGCATCATAAATACCCAACGCATCCGCATTGCGTTGTTGGGTGAGATAAACTTGGGCTAATAATAGTTTGAGCGGGGTCGCATCAACACCCACTATATTGGTCTTTAAAGCGGCTTGTACGGCACCCATTGCTGCCTCAGGACGTTTTGCGTCCAGGAGCAAACTAACGAGTCCCTGAAGGGCATTAATATTCTGCGGTTGAATGCTTAATACCGTCCGATAACTAGCTGTCGCACCTTCTCGATCGCCTAAATACTGTTTGGTTTGTGCTAAAAGCACGGTATAGTCAGAAGTCTGGGGATTTAGTGCCGCAATTTTTTCGAGCGGTAACAAGCTCCCTTTGATATCGCCCAATTGCAACCTAGCATTGAGCAGACCCTTGAGTGCGACTTGGTTTTCAGGCTCTCTTTGCAGCACCTGAGTATAACCCTGTGCCTGAGCTTGAATTTGAGTTGTTTGAGCGGTGGAAAGACTATTTGGTTCTGTGGCAACAGCAGCACCACCATCTAGTACCAAGTTGACAAGTGGAAATAATGAGAATCCAGTTAAAGCCAGCAGAGACACAGCTACAACTAGATTGATGACCCAGCGATGACGTTTTAACACAGACTGCTTTCTAAAATGATGGACGATCGATATTGTTGATTCTAGTACAAAATCGATCGTCTCGCGAGCAACAAAAAAACTAGATCTAGTAACTTGAGTTACTACGGTTCCATGAAAGTATCAACATTTCCGTCAGTTTGCAGTACAACCCGAATTTTTTGGTCAGCACCACCGGATGGAGACACCAGTTTTTGTCCAGCTTTAATTAATTTTGTTTGCTTGAGATAAGTTGTGGCTGCTTCACCTTGAGGCGAAACACTCCGCACAGTCCCACTTTTACCACTAACCTGGACTACGTATTGCAAGGGGCTAGATTCCGTGTCAGTAGCTTTCCATTTGGATTGGAAGTAGCGTTTGGCTTCTTGCAATGAGGGGCTATTTTCAGCAGTATCTACAGGCCAGTCTCCCCCGTTATTGGCGGCGGGGAAAGGCTGCGGTTGGACGGCTGGGAGATTTTGATAATCAGCGATCTCATTCGTCGGTTGTGGTTGTTCGGGGTTGGTGAACTGGGGCTTGACGGGCATGGGAGCAGCTTGCTCGAACAATGGTTGACGAGCGACAGTGATGCCAGTCAGTTTGACTGCTTTGGGTTTGACTGCTTTTGCGGCTACTTTCAGCTTGGCTTTCTGCTTGGCAGCTTTGTTCGCAACGGGGCGAGTTGTGGCGGTTGAATTCATCTGCGTTGGATTCGACGGCATCTGTGACGAGTTGGACGGATTGATGCCAATACCTGGTAGATCTGATGGGAGTAAAATTGGTTGTGTAGATACCGATACGGTGCCAGGACTGATAACTGGGCTGTTCCCTGGGATCATCGGTGCAGCGGTAGAGTTGGTGATACTTCTGCTAGGCTTGGCTGTGATTTTTGGTGGCAGCTTGCTGGGGCGCGATTCAGTGTTCCCAACGATAGTCTTAGCTTCTGCGGGGGATATCTGGGAGTTCAGTGGGTTGGGTGCGATTCCAGCTTGCGATCCATTGCGAGGTAATACAGACAATACGCCTAATTGATTGCCGCTGGGAATTGCGGCTGCGGCTGGGAGATCTTTTCCTGGTGTCCCAACAAGTGACGCTGGTAGTGGCGCAGTCCCAATTTTAGAGACTGTTTGTGGCGGTTGTGTCGCGGTGTTGACGGACGGAGTTTTGGATTGAGGCGGTTGAACTGTCTGTGCTTCCCAAGGTTTGGGTAAGTTGGGATTGGTAGTCGAGCTAGTTGGCTCTGGATCGATTACTGGTGGCGACATGGCGACGGTGACTGTTTTTTTCACAGTCTCCAGATCGGGCACTTTCACCTTGCTGGTAGCATCTTTGAGTGGATTCGGCTTGGGATCGAGCAATAGCAATGGCACACCAACGGCAACAGCGGCTGCGGCTGCCCAAGGTACTACGGACATAAACGAAAAATTGGGCGCGTGGTTACTTCGACGAGTCCGATTGTAAACCTGACTATTCTGCACCCCAGTAGCTGGTTTTGGTAAGTTTGGTAATCTTGCAAGGGAGACAGTTGCGGGGTCTCCATCGGTAAATAGATCTTTATTAATTGGAATATTGGCAACACTAAGCGTGACGGCTGGAGTGGGGTTAATGGTTGTGGGCGTTTCTGCTGGGGGATTCTTGGTGGTATCTGCTGCGGCGTATTCATCTAATACGTTGGACAAATCGAATAGTTGAATTGGCGAGAGTGTAACTACTTCACCAGATGTTGGATTTGCTAAGTCGCCTAAATGGAGTTGACGATCGAGCGATCTTTCACTGCCAATCAGGTATGGTGTTGTGGGTGACTGTTCGCTACTGGCAGTATGCTCCTGCTTGGCTTTGGATGCCAATTTATCCTCGATTTGCCGTTTGCCAAAGCCAGATGTGACGGAGGCTGCGGCACCTAGTGGTGTGTTCTGTTGTTTATTGTCTTCTGTGCGAGGGGTTTTGCCGTTATTGTACTTGTTCCAAACACCGAATAATTTGGAGATCCCAGTTGTCGTTACTACTGGATTCGGATGAGGAGTCTTGTTATTTGCGGTTGGAGATTTTGTTAAGTTATCGCGCAATCCAGGTAAATTGTTCATTAATCCAGATTGTGTGAATTGATTATCCTGGTTGGGATACAGTTTATTGCCAATCGAATTTTCGGTCTCAATTTTTGGTGTTGACATATCTTGATTTCGATCGGTAGTCGAGCGAGCTTGGTCTGATGTAGTATTATTCATATTTGGTAGTGGAAATTTTGCAATTAGTTCTGTTATGTATTTATTAACCACCTGCTGTAGCCGATCTAATTGATGGAACTGTCCCTTCAATACAATTCTTTCCAATTCCCCACGATCTGGATCGTCTAGATGGAGGGTAAAATCGACTGGAGTATCTCGATCCTGTTGGTGCGGGGACTTTGCTCGCAAGTCGAGATCGGCAATCTGGTTATCTTTGGTTGAGACAACCAATGTACAGGTAAGTGTCGTATATGTTCGTGTTGTTAAATTATTAGATTCCATATTAACCCTGATAGATAATTAATCATTTGTTTAAGTGGGCTTCGGGGGTGTAGATGTTGAGTGAGACCTATGTAGCAATGCATTCCAAAGTCGTAGATGTCCGTTAGTACTACTGTAGAATAATAGTTCGATCAGTAGATTCAGTGCCGCTTGAGATAGTTCTTCAGTCGAATGTATTATCTCTCGATCGAGACGCGTTTGATAGATATTGATAAAGTTGTCGATATAGTCTGCCAATGCTGGAGATTCTACGGGTAATCGATTGAATTGGACGATCTGTTGCCAATAGTTCATATTTTGACGCACCACCGTTTGATACTTTTGAGCTAGATGATGGACGATCGATATCCGCGATCGAATCTGGGCAAGATCGATCTGTTGGGATGAGCTAATTTGACGATCTGGCCATTCATTGAGCCAATCGGCGATCGTTGATACCACTTGCAACTCCTGGGCAATTTGCTCGATCTCCACTCGATCAATCCGAGTAAGTGCAGCAATGGCAATTGTCACCAGCTCTAGCTCCAGACTAATCTGATGCAATTGGGATGAGTTGAGCGGTGATTCGATCGATAAATCGTCCCACTTAGCAGTTGATGCAGGCATCATTTAATAGACAAGGCGTAGGAGTACAAGGTTCGATAACAAGGTTTCCAGGTGTAACCAAAGTCGCGCCCAATCACCAAATTATCCAAGCGGCAAAGCACACCAGAACATGAAAATGTCTAATACTGATCAAGAAGCATTTAAGCTTGGAAATGTTTCGAGGGTATTGCGACTTATTTGCTGGTGGTAGGTCTAAGCTATTTACCACGCAGCACCAACATTTTTTTTACATATGATACCAACAATTGTATCATAGTCGATTCTTTACCCGTAATTAGACCAGTCTCGATCAGCAATAAGTCGTAGTAGCTGATACCCTGATGGACGATACCAGCTTTTGGTAGAATAAAGGAGATAGACTGTCCACCAATCAAATCCCGACACAGCTAGTCATGTGACACGGGAAGGTTGAATTTTCCTAAACATTTAGAGCCAATTAATATGCGGGATAGTTGTCAGTGTTTTCAGCAGGATGGGATCGATTTGGTCAAGTCGTCTATTCCGAATCGCCGTCAATTTCTCCGTCATCTCGTTGGTACGGGAGTGCTGATTACCGCTAGTACGATCGCTCCGGCTGCTGCCAGAGCTGAAAAAAAAGTCCCCAAAGCTTTAGTGCTTAGTTGTATCGATTATCGAATTCTCGAAGCAGAACGCTATTTTCTTTCACTCCAAAACTTGGGCGGACAATACGACTTTGTGTCCCTCGCAGGGGCTTCTCTGGCTCTAAGTGGGATGCCACATCAATATGATGCTGACGCATTTTGGGATCAGTTGGATATCTCCTATCGCCTGCACCACATCAAAAAAGTCCTTATTCTCGATCACCAAGATTGTTCTGTCTACGAGTATAAGATCGATCCCAATCTCACCGCTAATCCCGACTTGGAACTCACCACCCATACGGAATACCTCAGTCGAGCATATTGGGCAATTCGCGATCGATATCCCGATCTCAATATCGAACTCTACTTCGTCAATCTCAATACTGAGGTGAAGCAAATTTCTCCCTTGGCGAAGGCGTAAGAGATGGGGGGATAACTTAACTAGCCACTATCCACTAGCCCCTAGCCCTAAAGAGTAATATCCGTCCATCCAAATGTTAATTCTGCTGTTAAATATGGCAATAATAAAACTGAAGCTACACTAGAAGATATATAAGTCTCCATTGCAGATTGTTGAAAGGACGAACTGCGACAGACAAACAGTCAGTATCAGGTGCAGGTATAAAGACACAAAAAAATATATGCATAACAGTTCCCACATCAAGTCGAAGCGATTATCTAAGTCATTGTGGCGATTAGCGGCTGGCTTGCTAATCGCGCAGGGAGTTGTCTGGAGTAGCCCAGTTGTGGCGAAACCAAACGATCCCAATACACTTACCTATGGAGAACTATTCAAGGAAGTTGATCGCGGTACAGTATCCAAGGTAGAACTCGATCCCGCTACCAAAGTCGCCAAAGTTACTGTTACAGATGGATCCGCAGACAAAAAAGTGCGGAACAAAGAAGTACTTTTATTAGAAGACAACTCAGAGCTGTTTAGCAAACTTAATACCAAGGGTGTTGAAATTAGTATTCAGCGATCTGCTGACAAAAATGCTATTTTTGGACTACTTGGAAATGTCCTATTATTAGTATTCGTAATTACCGTACTGTCAGCAATTATCCGCCGCTCGGGTGGTGCTGGCGGACAGGCGATGAGTTTTGGGAAATCCCGCGCTCGGTTTCAGATGCAAGCGAAAACGGGTGTGATGTTTGACGATGTAGCTGGCATTGAGGAAGCCAAAGAAGAACTCCAAGAAATCGTCACCTTCTTGCAACAACCAGAACGCTTTACCTCTGTCGGTGCCAAGATTCCCAAGGGTGTCCTGCTCGTCGGATCGCCAGGAACGGGTAAAACCCTGATGGCAAAAGCGATTGCTGGTGAAGCCGGCGTGCCATTCTTTAGTATTTCCGGTTCGGAATTTGTCGAAATGTTCGTTGGGGTGGGTGCCTCCCGCGTCCGCGATCTGTTCAAAAAAGCCAAAGAAAATGCACCTTGCTTGGTGTTCATCGATGAGATCGACGCAGTTGGTCGTCAGCGGGGCGTAGGCATCGGTGGCGGTAACGATGAGCGGGAACAGACGCTCAATCAATTGCTAACCGAGATGGACGGATTTGAGGGCAATAATGGCGTAATTATTATCGCTGCGACCAACAGGGCTGATGTCCTCGATACCGCACTGCTGCGTCCGGGGCGATTCGATCGACAGGTGCAAGTCGATCCGCCGGATTACAAGGGTCGATTGGCAATTCTCAATGTCCATATTCGGGACAAGAAAATCGACCCCAATCTCTCCCTCGAAGCCGTAGCGCGTCGGACGACGGGCTTTACTGGTGCAGATTTAGCCAACTTATTAAATGAAGCGGCAATTTTCACCGCTCGTCGGCACAAATCAGCGATTACCATTACCGAAATTGATGATGCGATCGATCGGGTGATGGCTGGGATGGAAGGTAAGGTGGTGATGGACGGTAAATTTAAGCGGATGACTGCTTATCATGAAATCGGTCATGCCTTACTAATTACTTTGCTCAAAGAACATGACCCACTCCAAAAAGTTACGGTCTTACCTCGCGGGCAAGCTATTGGTCTCACTTGGTCGATGCCCAATGAAGAAAACGGTCTCGAAAGCCGTGCTAAACTCCGATCGATGATTACCGTCTGCCTTGGTGGTCGTGCGGCGGAAGAAATCGTCTTTGGCAAAGATGAGGTCGATTCTGGCGCGAGTAGCGATATCCAGAAATTAACCAATATTGCCCGATCGATGGTAACTCAGGTCGGCATGTCCGAGCTAGGTTTGGTCGCGATGAATACCGAGCGTCAAGAATACTCGGAAACCATTGCTGCCCAGATCGATCGAGAGGTGCGTAAAATCGTCAAGGAATGTTATCAGCAAGCCTTGGAGCTGCTCCAAACTCATCGCCCATTAATGGATCTGTTGGCAGATATCCTCGTCGATCGAGAAACAATTGATGGCGAGGAGTTTCGTCAAATTGTCGATCGAGAAACTGGTCGCAAGGAAACACCCCAAACCAAACCTGTCCTCGCTGGATCCTAGTTAATAGCCAGCATCAAATCCCCGACTTCTTCCAGAAGTCGGGGATTTTTCCATATCCCTCGTCCAAATGCGAATAATTGTGAGCTATGTAACAACTATCTACCAATTGTTGGGTAAAATAGGATTAGTGGTGCAAATTAGATCTGCTGTTAGTTCAGAGGTCCGCATCAATATCGAGTTAAATACATTCATCACATGGAATCTAGTGTCCCCCCTGGCAAATCTAAAACCGAACCTCCTCCACATAAGTGGGGCGAGTTCTGGGGCAGTGCGATCGCAATTTTTACCCTGATCTTACCCGTTGCGGCGATCGTGCATTACTCGCCAGCTAGTCAAGTTCAAGCTTTTCCAAATTTACCAGCCACAACGCAACCCGAATGAGATCGAGACAGATTCGGACGCGATTGACTATATATCCAATTCCCAATCCCTAGTAAAATGCAAGTAGGGGAGATTCACTCCTCTAGTTTTTTTGAATTGGAGAATTTTGTTTTGGACTTATCCCTCATCCCCGCTCAACCCAAATACGGGATTATCAACGTTTTAATCGAAATTTCCGCTGGTAGCAAAAATAAATACGAATTTGACAAGGATCTGAATGCAATGGCACTTGATCGAGTGTTATCCTCCTCAGTACACTATCCCTGCGACTACGGTTTTATCCCCAATACCCTCGGTAATGATGGCGATCCCCTCGATGCGATGATCATTATCGACGAACCTACTTTCCCTGGCTGCGTCATTGCTGCACGTCCGATTGGGATGCTAGAAATGATCGATGGTGGCGATCGAGATGAGAAAATTCTCTGTGTAGCTGACAAAGATCCCAACTATGCTCATGTAAAATCTCTCAAAGATATTCCCCAACATCGTTTGGATGAAATCTCGGAATTTTTCAAAACATATAAAAATCTAGAGAAAAAAGTAACTGAAATCCTCGGCTGGAAAGATGTCGATGCTGTCATGCCCTTAGTTCAAGAATGCGTCGCCGCTGCGAAGAAATAGGGGATAGGGGATAGGGGATAGGGGATAGGTAATAGGTAATAGAGTTTATCCAATCTCCAATCCCCCACACTCCCACACTCCCACACTCCCACTCTCCCAATCCCCCACTCTCCCAATCCCCCTTCCCCCCTCCATGCACCGCACCTTATTGGCTGCAAAAATCCATAGTTGTACGATTACAGATGCTAACCTGCAATATATGGGTAGTATTAGTATCGATGAGCTGTTATTGACTGCTGTCGGTATAGTCCCCTACGAACAAGTGCAAGTAGTCAATATTAATAATGGCGAAAGATTTATCACTTACGCGATTGCTGCTGCATCTGGTTCTGGATCGATCGAATTGAACGGTGCCGCCGCTAGGCTGGGTGTCAAAGGCGATAAATTGATTATCATGACCTACGCCCAATTTGATGACCTTGAAGCCCAAAATTACCGTCCTAGAGTAGTCCTGGTAGACGATCTCAACCATGTCACTGAAGTTAAATCGTATATTCCCACTGGCTTAGGCTAATTGTTTCCCTCGCCTCTCAAATAGATATTGGCACGAGGATAGATCTCTGCTTTTCAAAAATAATTGCTAATAGTTGTCATTTGTCTCTCAGTACTATATAGTATTTGAGTGGCATTAATGCATATCTTTATCAAAAACAACTTCTAATTGCCCATCAGTAGCTTTCGATAGCTCGATTCAGCAAAACCAAAATTTTTCTTAGTCTAATTAGTAAACAGAATTATTATCAATAGTTGTAGCAATTTGCATGAAGCAGCAAAAACGAATCAGATCGTTAACAGGTCACTTTCTCGGTTGGGGTGACGATTGTCAGCCACATCGTCGGATTAAATTATCGACCACAGATGGGGAGCAATTAATCAAAGTTGCCAAAAGCCTCCGTCCGCAAATTCAGGGTTGGCAACCAGGACTATGGTTGACATTGCTGGGTTCAGAACGAATAGATCGAGCAACAGGCGAGACCAAAATCAAAGTCAAACAGTTATTAACTCCATCGCAGATTCATTCGCCTAATCTTCGCGAGAGCGGATCTCCCGCGACAATCAATATTCCGGTTGAATCCACCAAAATTCGAGTTTGTCAGGGTTCTAGTTGTCGCAGGCAGGGGAGCGATCAGATTTGTCGATCGATGCAAGCATATCTCAATCTAAATGATTTAACCGATCGAGTGCAGATAGAAACTGTCAAATGTTTACATCAATGTAAAGCCGCGCCACATGCAATCGTCACAAGTCCAGTTGGCGAAATATTACCAGGAAAAACTCACTACCGCCAACTCCAGCCTAGTCAGGTACAATTAATTTTAGCTAAACACTTCCCAATTGCAGTAGCACCAAAACTAATTGGTTCCACTTTAATTGAAAAAATCAGTAATTATCTCCAACAACATCGAATTCAGACAGCTACTCCCCTCTCTTAATTTTAACGACATATCATGAAAGATTTAGACCAAGAAAAAGCGATCGATGTTCTTCGGATCATCATGGAAGTTGAGCTAGCTGGAGTCGTGCGATATACTCATTACGCCCTAATGGTGACAGGTCCGAACCGGATTCCAATCGTCGATTTCTTTAAAGCCCAGGCCACAGAATCACTACTTCATGCCCAGCAAGTTGGAGAGATTTTAACCGGACTAGAAGGTCATCCATCGCTCCAAATCAGCCCGATGGAGGAAACTTATAAGCACTCAGTTAAAGACATCTTAGAAGAGAGTTTAGCTCACGAGAAAAATGCATTGCAAATGTACAAGAAGCTACTCGATATCGTCGAAGATGCGAGTGTTTATCTTGAAGAATTCGCTCGAACGATGATTGGTACTGAGGAATTGCATAATATCGAAATCAAAAAAATGCTACGCGATTTCAGCTAACCCCCTGAGACACCTTATTCTCCACTTCTTTTAGGAATCTGTATTTTGAAAAAACAACTAAACTGGCTGACAATTACCGCAAGTGGCCTGTTTGCCACCTTGTTACTAATCTCCGGTACTCAAGCAGCCGAATCTTTTGTCAATACATCTACTGACGTTAGTTCAGAACTATTGGCGAACCAGACACCTCACGATAGTTCAAATCAGCTCCTCGCTGCCAGGAAAAAGAAACGCCTCAAGCAAAAAATTAGGTCGAAAGCAAAAACAACTGCGACGGTGCCAACTACTGCGCCCTCGACAGAATTACCAACAGATCTCACCCAAACAAATCCAACCCCAGTCCCTCCAACTCCTCCAACTCCTCCAACTCCTCCAGTCCCAACAGGAATAGCTCCACCATCACCAGTAGAAGCACCTACAGCACCCATAGAACCACCCAAAGCCGCAGCTCCGGCTCCGAATCAATTTTCATTAAATACAAAGCTGCAAGGACAAGTAATTTTTGGGGTTACGGGAACTGTTGCTGGTGACTACAGCCGCAACTCAGCATTTGGACATCGGACTCGACTTGAACTCAAAACTGATATCAATGGTGGTACACTCACTACCCGACTTCAAGCCGTAGGATTGGGACTATCAAATCAAAGCCCGAAAGTGGGTACTACTGCCGTCAGCACTCCTGAGGGTAGCTTATCCTGGACAGACGGCACAACTACGAATAGTATCGGCGTTGATGCGCTTAAATATGAATTTGCACTCTCACCTCAAACACAGGTAGTCGTTGCCGCAAATGCTGGTGCGTCAGATGACTTTACCGATACTATCAATCCTTATTTTGATGGTGATGGTGCTAGCGGCTCAATTTCTGCTTTTGGTAATCGTCCCTCGATTTACTATACAGTTCAGGGTGCTGGAGTCGGAATTCGCCACAAGTTAAGTGAAAACACTGAACTCAGCGTAGGCTATCTAGCACGTAGCGGTAGCAATCCAACCGCAGGGAATGGCTTATTCGGCGGCGGTTATGGTGCTCTAGCTCAACTTACCTTCAAAACTGGAGCAAATTCTAAAGTTGGTGTAACTTATACTCGCACGCTAAATTCTGACACTGGTACAGGCAGTATCAATGCTAATCCGGCAACTGGAAGTGGAAATAGTAATAACTTCGGACTGCAAAGTTCTTTCCAACTAAGCCCTGAGTTTGCATTGGGTGGTTGGGCTGGTTATACCCAAAACCAAGCTACTGGTGGCGACAGACAAATCTGGAACTGGGCGGTAACTGCGGCTGCGCCGGATTTCGGTGGCAAAGGTAATTTAGCCGGGTTATTAGTCGGACAAGAGCCACGAGTAGCTTCTTCTGATAATGGCACTACCGATCCTAAATCTGGGCTACATATTGAAGGATTTTATCAAATGAAAGTCAATGATAGTCTGAGCATTACACCAGGTATTATTTATCTGACGGCACCGAATCAGGCGACAAATAGCAATGGTGCGGTGATTGGTGTTTTACGAACTACTTTTAGTTTCTAAGGGATTAAGTAATTTTGCTATACTCAACATCCAAACTATACTTTTTATCAATAGTAGGATCGAAGAATAAAAGTCAGACTTTGTTGACTATTGTTGATAGATCTCAATATTTATGCTCATAGCACTTTCTCTTTCAATTATCTCGGCTGGCGCAATTGTATTTTTTAGCCGTCGGCTATTGTGCTATTTACGTCATTTTCAAGAAGTTGATTATTGCAAAAAGAACTTTAAAAATTGGCTGCTAGAAAATGGAATCTATGACAAAAAAGGTAGTATGATTGCTGCTGGTGCAGCTTTATCGATCGAACTGACCAAGGAAAAAATATTGCTTTCTTTGCTAATTTCTGTGATTGCTTCTGCGGGACTAGTCTGGCTGAGTTTAGCCGAGAATGACCCACGAAAGACTGGTTCATTCAAATTACAAGCAACTCAGAAATCAACCGGAATTTACAATATTGCCTTGGGTGTATATTCAATCTTGCTCGTAAGTTCTATTCTATCTGTCTACCAACTGGGTGCTGATGACGATATTGCCTGTTACTGGCTGGTTGTGATTATTGCAATCCAATCTTCACCGATTTTACTCGTTCTTTCAAATAGCATTCACAAACGCATTTAGCCGCCAGTCAACAATATGCCGTCATTGAGTCGTTGAGTGATGTATTTGTACCATCGAGACAGCGGATATCTTCACCATTGATCTAGAAATTAAGAAATTATCTAAAGATATCAATCTTCATGCTTATAGCTCTCACCCTAGCAATTATTTCCGTTGGTACTATTGTTTTCTTTGGTCATCGCCTCTTATGCTACATGCGACACTTTCAAGAGCTTTCGTACTCTAAGTATGATTTCAACGCTTTTGTCTTAGAGCATAGTATCTATGATAAAAAAGGCAGCTTGATCTCTGCAATCGCAGCTCTGATGATCGAGCTAACAAAGGAAAAAATAGTGCTTTCTTTGATAATTTCGACAATTACTTCTGCTGGGCTGATCCTGATCACTAGATGGGAAAATGATCCGCTTGAAATTGGACCTTACCAGCTACAATCAACCCACAAAGCAAGGGGAATTTATAATATAGCGTTGACTGTGTACTCAATTTTTTTGACAGTTTCGCTTATTATAGTCTACCTAATTGGTGCTGATGATGACATTGCCTGTTACTGGCTCGTCGTCATCATTGCTATCCAATCTACCCCAATTTGGCTATCTCTATCAAGTAGTATTTTTAAGCGAATCTAACCCCCAGCAACAGCCGGAACGATACTTACTTGGTCGCCATCACTGAGTGGTGTATTAGTACCATCGAGAAAGCGGATATCTTCGTCATTGACATAAAAGTTGAGAAAGCGTCGCAATTGACCGCTGTCATCACAGAGTCTAGCTTTGATGCCAGGACAGATTACTTCGATCGCATCTAATAATTCAGCGATACTATTTCCTTCACAGTCAATTGTAGCTCGATCGCTAGTGAATTTTTGCAGTGCAGTTGGAACGAGGACTTTGACGGTCATTTTTGGAGTTGGGAGTTGGGAGTTGGGAGTTGGGAGTTGGGAGGAGATGCGGAGATCTACCCACCCCCCCCCTTCGGGTACCCCTCCAGGGAGGGGATTTTCTAGCCTAAAGCCTAAACTAACGTTTGTTGCCAGTCAAGGCGGTTTAGGGTCTGAGAACGCTCTAGGGCGCGTTCAAAGCTGTCTAATTTGGCTTCGATCGCAAAAGGCTCATTGATATAACCTTGGACTGATTCCTGGGTCTTTAAGCCGTTACCAGTGATGTAGACGACGGTGGTTTCATCGGGATGAATTTTACCCGCTTCGATCAGTTTTTTGAGGACGGCGACAGTAGTACCACCAGCGGTCTCGGTGAAGATACCTTCGGTTTCGGCGAGGAGTTTCATCCCTTCGATGATTTCGGCATCAGTGACAGATTCGATGTTTCCGTTGCTCTTGCGCGCGAGTTCGAGGGCGTAGATACCATCGGCTGGGTTGCCAATCGCGATCGATTTAGCGATCGTGTTAGGCTTGACTGGGACGACAAAATCACGACCTTCGGTGAATGCTTGAGCAATTGGTGAGCAGCCTTCAGCCTGCGCTCCACTAAACCTGACTGGTTTGTCTTCGACTAAGCCGATTTTGACAAATTCTTGGAAACCTTTATTAATCTTGGTAAATAGGGAACCAGATGCTAGCGGTGCGACGATATGATCTGGCAATTCCCAGCCGAGTTGTTCGGCGACTTCAAAACCGAGGGTTTTGGAGCCTTCGGAGTAGTAAGGGCGAAGATTGATATTCACAAATCCCCAACCATAGGTATTGGCGACTTCACAACACAAGCGGTTTACTTGGTCATAGTTACCTTGCACAGCCATTACCGTTGGGCCGTAAATTACTGTACCTAACACTTTACCTGCTTCTAGGTCAGCAGGGATAAATACACAACAATCCAAGCCAGCATGAGCGGCGATGGCGGCGGTGGAGTTGGCTAAGTTGCCAGTACTCGCACAGGAGATAGTAGAGAAGCCAAATTCTTTCGCTTTGGACAGCGCAACTGATACTACCCGATCCTTGAAGCTCAAGGTAGGCATATTAACGGCATCATTTTTGATGTAGAGATTTTTGATGCCGAGGCGACGTGCTAGACGATTCGCTTTGAGTAATGGAGTCATTCCAGTGCCGACATCGACAATATGCTCGTCGGGAACAGGAAGTAAATCTTTGTACCGCCAAATCGAGTTGGGGCCAGCTTTGATGCTTTCGCGAGTTACTTTAGTACGGAGGTAGTCATAGTCATACTGCACTTCCAATGGCCCAAAACACAGTTCGCAAATATGTGTCGCTTGAAGAGGGTACTCTTCTTTACATTCTTTGCAGACTAATCCTTTGGCGGCAGTAGTTCTGGTGCTGTTTAGGGTTGCTTGGGTCATGGTTGGATGTCGGTATGAATTTTGATATCCGTTAACTTGTTGAAAATAACGATAACACGACTCGATCGACCCGTCAAACATACCCGACTAATTTAGTCAGGTATGTTTGAAAACAAAATATAGCCACGACTTCTTGGAGAAGTCGCGGCTATTGAGATGCTTCCTTTAGCAGAAATTCCAAATTCAAACTCATTTCCACACGCCGTAGGGGCTGGTTTATGCTAGCCAGTATGGATTTGCAACAACAAATATCAACCAAAACCCGCCCAACCCCGCCAGCAACAATATTCAAACTCATTTCCACACGCCGTAGGGGCTGGTTTGTGCTAGCCAATATGGATTTGCAACAATAAATATCAACCAAAACCCGCCCAACCCCACCAACAACAATCGAGAATCGGCAAAATATTTGGAATTTGGAATTATTGTTCCTTTGGTGCGTTACTAGTGGGTTTGGGCGGGTTTTGGTTGATATTTGTTGGTAAAAGCGACGACTTCTAGCATAAACCCGCCCCTACGGGTTCTTTTTGATTAGTCTTCGCTCTGACGTTGACGCACATATCCGGCGATACCGCGCTGAGAATTTTTGATGAAGTCACAGATTTCGATGACTAATGGTGAGTCAAATTCAGTTTCTAATCTGGCTAAGGCTTCAGGAATGAGTAGGTTTGATTGATACAGAATTTTGAAAGCGCGTTTGAGCGTCAATCTTTCGGCTGAGGTGAATCCAGCGCGACGCAATCCCACGCTGTTTAATCCCATCACTTTATTGAGCGTGGTACTCCGCGTCATGCAAAATGGGGGGATATCTTTATGCGCCGCAGAGCCTCCCGCCATCATTACCAATCGCCCGATTTTGGCAAATTGATGAACTAAACAATTTCCACTTATAAATGCTCGATCTCCAACTTCGACGTAACCCGCTAATAGTGCGCCGTTGGCGACGATGACATCGTTACCGAGTTGGACATTGTGGGCGAGGTGACTGTATGCCATTAATAGACAGTTATTGCCGACAGTAGTTTTCGTACCTGCTTTGGTACCCCGATGAATGGTTACGCCTTCTCTGAGACTGCAATTATCACCGATTTTGACATAGCTCGGCTCATCCTTGAAGCCTACGTCTTGAGGAGTATCACCTAAGACGACATTACTATGAAGATGGCAATTTTGACCGATCGAAGTGTACGGTAACAGCGTGACATGAGCATCTAAAATACAATTATCGCCAATTTCTACATCATGTCGAATGTAGCAAAATGGACCGATCGAGACATTAGTACCAATTTTAGCACCAGACTCGATCGCTGCTGTTGGATGGATCTGACTCATAAAATTAGCGATTGCTAGCTTCGATTTCTTTGGAAGCGCGATAGGCATCTTTCATTCTGCCAAAGTTGATTTTAAACTCTGCTACACCGAGCAGACTACCCTTGCTATCCTCCTCCTCATCCCAACAGGAAGACAAAATCCCATAAGTTAATCCCAATACACTCAAGCCCAAACAACCCATACTTGTCAGCAAGATTACTGTATTCGGAACTCTAAACCAGTGATTGATGATCGCCAAATAACCGCCAATAAAGATCGACATACCCATGATCACCGGAATACCGCAGAATGCCAACACCCGCCGAATCATCCGTTGACTAACAACCTCAGGAATAAAACCCGAACCCTGCTCCGTCATTGCTGGCGATGGAGTCTTGGGGTTAACAATTGGTGTTCCTTTTTTCGCGGCGGATTTCCGCTGCTTGTTGTTATTTTTCGGTTCGAATGGTACTGATGGGCGGGGATTCTCAGCAGGCATAATTATTCAGTTGTTGGCGATCGATTAAGTCTTGCGTATGAGCGTAAAATACTTTTAAGCTCCTAGCTACTAGTCACTACTTTTCAAGTCACTAGCCACTAGTTACTATTTTCCAGCCACTATTTGACGCGACGAATACCGAGGCTATCAGCGAGATTTTGGTAACGTTGAACGCTTTCAGTGTTGATAAACGCCAATAAACGTTTGCGTTGTCCGATCATTTTCAATAAGCCTCGGCGAGAAGCATGATCGCTTTTGTTGGCTTTGAGGTGTTCGCTAAGACGATTGATTCTCTCAGTCAGCATCGCGACTTGAAGATCTGAGGAACCTGTATCGGTTGCGTGCAACTGATGCGCGGTCATGATTTCTTGTTTGCGTTCTTGAGTTAGGGTCATGAATACTGGAAATTTTGATTAAATTTTGCAACTTACTATTTTAGCATTTACAGTTCGATTTGACTAGAGTCTGCTAACGATTAGCGGCTCTCACACTCGATCATCCATTCACTAGTTCCCCAGTCTCTCAATCGCCGATTAAAATAGGGATACTGTAGGTCAGAATAAGGGAAAATATGTCAACATTGGCAGCGATCGGCGTTTTAGCAATATTAATTTTTGTACATGAGCTGGGACACTTTTTGGCAGCCAGATTACAGGGAATTTATGCCAATAAATTTTCGATCGGCTTTGGGCCAGTATTATTAAAGTATCAAGGTAAGCAGACCGAATACGCGCTCCGTGCGCTACCTTTGGGTGGTTTTGTTGGCTTTCCCGATGACGATCCTGAGAGCGATATTCCACCTACGGATCCTAATTTACTTAGCAATCGACCGATTCTCGATCGAGCAATTGTGATCAGTGCAGGAGTAATTGCCAATCTAATTTTCGCTTATTTCTTGCTCGTAGTCCAGGTCAGCGTGACGGGATTCCAACAAATTGATTATCATCCTGGCGTAGTCGTCGCTGGAATAGCTGACAGTTTGAGTACTGCGGCTGGGAAAGCGGGAATTCAGGCTAATGACGCGATTTTGGCGGTGAATCAAGAGCGATTAGGCGATGGTAAACCCGCAATTGTCAAATTGATGGCGGAGATCCAAAATCATCCCAATCAACCAATTACCTTTGAGATCAAACGCGGTGAAAAGACATTAGATATTCAAGTTACGCCGGATGCTACCGCTGATGGTAAAGGACAAATCGGTGTTAAACTTGTGCCCAACGCTGATGTAATTGTGACTCGATCTCTAAATATCGGTGATGCACTTGCCAAGGGAGCTACCGAATTTGAACGAGTTATCATACTTACCGTTCAAGGTTTAGCTCAACTAGTTACTAATTTTGGTGAAACTGCAACTCAAATTGCGGGACCGATTAAAATTGTTGAAATTGGCTCGAATATTGCCGCAACAAATATCGCTGGATTGCTCCAATTCGGCGCACTAATCAGCATCAACTTAGCTGTAATGAACACTCTACCATTACCTGCTTTAGATGGCGGTCAACTGGCATTTCTATTGATTGAAGGATTGCTCGGTAAACCGTTACCCATGAAACTGCAAGAAACTGTGATGCAAACTGGTTTATTTTTACTGCTAGGATTGGGGGTATTTCTGGTAATCCGCGACACTGCGAATCTTTCCAGTGTTCAACAATTCTTTAAGTAGATAAATGGCAAAAAATAATTACGATCCAGTTGGTACCCTGAGTATCGGTAATGTCATCACCACAGGTACCACTCTATATAAGTCCAACTTTAAACGTTATTTTCAGGTATCATTGCGAGCAACTGGTTGGTTGATCGCAATCGGGTTTTCTGCGGTGATTGGGATACTTATTGGTGGTGTTTTGTCTGGAGTAACAAAGTCCTGGCTACTAACTATTCCATTAGGATTGGGATGGATTGCGATCGTTCTATATTGTCTGGCTAAATATGCCACAAATCGAGCTGTAATTTGTCGTCTAGCCTATCAAGAAATCATCGATGCACCTGAAAGTGCTGAAGTTGCCACCAGACAATTGACACCACGTACCTGGAGCTTTCTGAGACTTTCCTGGTTGGTAGGCTTCTATCTGTGTTTAGTTGCCACGATTAGCTATATTGGCTTGGGAATATTGGTAGTTATGGCGATCGGGGTAGCAATATATGGATTAAACTTATCGATCGAGAATCCCTTCATAATTGTGGGTATCGCGTTATTGATAATTGGTGCCTTTTTAGTGTGGCTGGTAATTTTAATTCGCTACTATGCCTACTGGTTTATCGCCGAATTACCACTTGCGATCGAGCAAACTACATCAGCTAACTTTAGTATCAGTCGTAGCAATAAATTGAGTAGAACTGTGACCAGTAGGGTAGTATTAATTATCACAATCGCTTTTTTGATGACACTCCCGATTAGTGCGGTAGGTAGCGTACCTAGCTTCATCGGTCAAATTATGAGCAGTGTCAATATTTCTGGCGATCCATCAACACAAGCTATTGGGAAATCACTAGTTTCATTGGGATTATTACTGAATCTACTCTCTGAACTATTTGTGATGCCATTTTGGCAGGCGATCAAAGCAATTGTTTATGCCGATCTCCGAAATCGAAGAGAAGGTGGCGATTTAATCATTTAGGCATATTTGCTAACCAAAATGAAATTCTTAAACCGAGTTAAATCCCAAACCCCAGAAAGTGTCGAACTAGAATTTGTCCTCGCTGGATTAGGCAATCGTATTTATGCCTTAAGTATCGATTACCTCATTTGGAGTTCGACATTATTGATCCTCTTGTTGGGGTGGGCTTTTATAATTAGTCAAATAAATTGGCTCCAATCAGAGCCGATTCGTCCGTGGGTTTCGGCAATCCAAATCTTAATTTTATTTGGCGTATATATTGGTTATTTTATTATCTTTGAAACCTTGTGGCGCGGACAAACTCCAGGCAAAAGGTATGTTAAAATTAGGGTGATTCGAGAAGACGCGCGCAATGTGGGCATCCAGCAATCAATCCTGCGATCGTTGCTGCGTCCAGTTGACGATATTTTTTGTTTAGGCTTGTTATTAATTCTGTTCACAGCCCAAGAAAAACGGCTTGGTGATTGGGTAGCGGGAACGATTCTAGTCCAAGAAGGACAAGCTATTACCAATCAACAAATTACTCTCTCACCAGCAGCTTCAGATCTAGCAGTGCGACTAATCGAAACTGGGAAAATTGCAGCAATTACGCCGCATGAATTTGCCACTATTCGTAAATATCTCTATCGTTATATAGGATTAGATCCAGCCATGAGAAATGAAGTTAGCGACAGATTGGCTCATCAACTATTACAGCGAATCGAACTCGAAAATCGACCACTGACAATGGATTCTCATCTGATGCTAGAATCAGTTTATCTCGCCTATCAACAGCAATTTAGGGAATAGGGAATTAATTGATAATTGATAATGCCGGAAAAGATACATACATATACATAAAATATAAATATATGCAAGCGATCGAATCAGAAGTTTATCAAGGGCAGTTTGGGACATTTACCATTACAGATCGAGATCGTCAGAGTGTGGTAATTTATCGCAGTGCTTTGATGGTGGCGGCGGTGAGTTTTGGGATTGGAACAATTGCCGCATTATCACAATTTGGTCAGACGGAGGTTGTGAATTCTAATGTGTTAGATTTAATCACATTTTTGTATATTACCTTCTCCATTGGATTGGGGATTGCGCTGGCGATGATTCATATTTACATGGTAGTTTTACACCGTGCATTGCAATCATTTTTGGCAATTGGGAGTGTGAGTGCGATCGTTTGTTCGATATATTACCATCAACCAATTGGATCGATAGTTTATCAGCAGCCAATGACAATTTTAGGCGTGGGATTTACTTTCGCTGCACTAACGGGTATCTTTTTCAAGGAAGCCTTTTGTTTCAATCGCTTTGAAACGAAGATCCTCACATTTTTAGTTCCCATCTTATTATTAGGACATCTCACCAATCTACTTCCTCAGACTATTGAAGCCATATTATTAGCAATGTGGGCGGGATTATTCTTGATATTTGCCATCCGCAAAGCCATTCAAGCAATCCCACCCGATCTCGGTGATAAATCAGTATTTGAGTACCTGAAAAAACAGAAATAGCCGAATAATTCAGCAATTTTAGATTAAAAAATACAAGCATATAATCTAGATGCTAGGCTAATTCATATCAATTATTAATTATTAATTATCCATGTACAGTTCTTTACCAATACAATCGCATGATTGGTCGATTGAGATCGATCGAGTCAAACAAAGATTCGATCGAGAATTTAAACAAGAAGCCTTCGATTTGCCAGCAGAAGTAGAAGCAATGCCAATTTTTCGAGAGTGGATTGCTCATAATCTCACAGCAAAGATTACTTCACCATTTTGGGAATTAGCCGAATTCAAAAAGAATCACCGTTGCTTAGATATTGGCTGTGGCGTTAGCTTTTTAGTATATAATTGGCGGGAATGGGAAACCTATTTTTATGGACAAGAAATCAGCATCGTGTCACGTAATGCCCTCAACTCAAGAGGGCCACAATTAAACTCTAAATTATTTAAAGGCGTGCAATCTGGAGCCGCCCATCAATTACACTATGAGGAGGGTATGTTCGATCGAGTAATTGCGACTGGATTTAGTTGTTACTATCCACCAGAGTATTGGAAACTAGTACTTCAGGAAGTAAAAAGAGTCCTGAAACCAGATGGAATATTTATCTTTGATGCGATCGATCCAGATGCCGAATTAGCTGAAAATTGGGCAATTTTAGAGATGTATTTAGGTGCTGAAGTATTTTTGTCATCTCTAGATCAGTTCACAGAGATAATCAAAGAAGTTGGTGGTCGAGTTTCATCCACCAAATCAGGAGAATTGTTTCAGATGTATCAAGTTAGCTTTTAATCCAATCGGTCATTTACCACATTTAATTTGGTAGAAAACACTACATTTCCAACCAATTAAATTAAGAACCCGATCGAAACTAATCTCGATCGGGTTCTAAGTTATTATGGAGCTGGGCAGAGTCGAACTGCCGTCCGCCCTGGGTATTAACTTTCCGCTCATTCACAGGTATAGTCTATCTAATCCTCAAGACGGGAGTGACCAATTATCCCTGGTCGCAGGATTCTCTGATGAATCTTAGCTATCGAACCTACCAGAGACGGTGAGATAGAGCATCCGTTGGGGGTTATCTATAGTAATTAACGGAGTCATACTATAAATGCTCGAACTTAGAAATTAATCTTAAGCGTTTTTTTAAGCAGCTACAGGAGCGGCTTTACGAGCGAAAGGTACAATGTTGTTTGCATCTATATTTATTTGAGCCGATATTAACGAGAGTGGACTCCCTCTCGACCTGCATCACAGTGCAGCTTTCGCCAACACGTCGAAACCTTTACAGCCCCAAGTCTCTTTATTATATAGTGTTTTGCGGGAATTGTCATGAGGGGGCGAGGCGACTGGGAGACTGGGGGAGAAAATATATCCCCTATTACCTATTACCTATTACCTATCCCCCTCCTCATGAAACTCCTCTGTATCAGCAACGGACATGGTGAAGATGCAATCGCCTTACCTGTCTTACAAGAATTGCGCAAACTATCCCCATCCGCAGAAATAGTCACATTGCCGATCGTGGGTGTGGGGAAGGCGTATAGTAATAATGGTTTCTCGATCGCAGGGAATGTCCAAACGATGCCGTCGGGGGGATTTCTGAATCAAGATAATCGCCAATTGGTGCGGGATTTGCGCGGGGGATTGGCGGGATTGACGATCGACCAAATTCGGACTGTTCGCAATTGGGCGAAGTCTGGTGGTAAAATTCTGGCGGTGGGTGATATTGTGCCGTTATTATTTGCCTGGATGAGTGGGGCTGATTATGCTTTTATCGGTACGGCAAAATCGGAGTATTATATTCGGGATAGTCAGGGACAGATTTTACCATCGCAGCAGGATTCGATCGAGGTAAAAACCGGATCTTATTATTTTCCGTGGGAGCGGTGGTTATTAAGTCGGGATAGATGTCAGGCGGTATTTCCAAGAGATAAATTAACTACTGAAAATCTGTGCCAATACCAGATTCCGGCTTTCGATTTGGGAAATCCGATGACGGATGGAGTATCGACAGATCCCAATCTACCAATATTTTATCCATCTAAATCAGCCAAGCAACCCCTCGTTGTCACATTACTTCCTGGCTCGCGTCCGCCAGAAGCTTATGGGAATTGGAAACAAATACTTATCGCTGTAAATAGCCTGATTCCGGTCTTTAACCAGCGGGAAATCATCTGTTTGGCTGCAATTACCCCGACCTTAGATTTAGATATCTTACAAGGCAATTTGGATGAATTGGGATGGATGCAAACGATTGCCGTTCGCGAAGCGTCTCGAAGAGAAGGCAGGTTTTCAACCAACGATCCTGCTGCTGAGTTAATTAGTCTCATTCCCGATGCGAGGGCGATTTATTATCGACGAGATCATTCGACGATCGTGATTAGCACTCAAGCTTATTCACAGTGTATGCGATCGGGGGACTGTGCGATCGCGATGGCGGGTACGGCGACGGAACAGTTTATCGGATTGGGTAAACCTGCATTTATCATTCCAGGTGCTGGCCCTCAGTTTACACCAGCTTTTGCCGAAGCTCAAACTCGACTATTGGGTGAGTCGGTGATTCTAGTACCTCAGGCGCAGGATCTGGGGGTGGAAATGCAGCGATTATTAGCGCAACCCGATAAGTTAAGATCGATTTATCAGAATGGACTATTACGCATGGGTACGCCTGGTGCTGCGAAACGAATTGCAGCGTGTTTGATGGGAATAATGGGTAGGGGTAATTCATGAATTACCCCACCAATCCGTTGCGAACAAACCAAAAGCTGATAGCGTCTAATAAGTAAATCATTTAGCGATCGAGTAAGTCTTTTGAAGCAGCGTTCTAATTATTGGCAAATTCTCCCTTATCTTCGTCCCCATTGGCGGATGATTAGCGGCGGCTTAATATGTGTGATTATCTTTAGCCTATTTTCGCCACTGATGGCATCTTTGGCGGGGGATATTTCCAAGTATTTGGGAGATGGTAATGTCAAGTTATTAATTAAATTTGCTCTAATTGGTGGGTTGATTTATATCCTGCGGGGTATTGCTCAGTATGGGCAAGATTCACTGATGGCGAAGGTGGCATTTACTGTGACATTGGATTTACGAAAACGGGTATATGCTCATCTGTTAAAAGTGGGTTCAGCATATACCCAGACTGTCCAAACTGGCGATCTAGCTTATAGATTGACAGAAGATGTCGATCGAGTTGCGGAAGTTATCTATAAGATTTTTCATCAATTTATTCCCTGTGTTTTACAGCTAGTTCTAATCCTGGGATATTTGGTCTGTGTGAATTGGCAATTGACAATTTCGGTATTTATTCTGTTGCCAATTATCTCGATTATCGTCGGTTGGTTTGGCGATAAATTGCAGAAGTTTTCCCTCCGCAGTCAAAATCGCACATCCGATTTAGCTTCCCTAATTACTGAGTTTACTGGGAACATGCGATCGATCCAAGCATTTGCCGCTGAGGATTATGCTAATTATCGATTTGGACAGGAAGCCGAATTAAATTACTTAGCCAAATATGGGACGGAGCATCTCAAAGCTTTTCAATTTCCGATTATTAGTTTTATCCAAGTATCGAGTATTCTATTTCTATTTGTCTTAGCTGGTTGGCAGATTTCTCTGGGTAATTTAACTAGCAGTGTATTCGTCAGTTATATTATTGCCATTGCCTTATTAATCGATCCGATCGCGATTACTACTGGCAATTATAATGATATCAAGCAATCGGAAGCTTCTGTCGATCGAGTGTTTGAATTATTTCAGATTCCGGTGACAATTACCGAAAAAGCTGACGCGATCAAGTTGCCACGCATAACAGGTACGATTGACTATCATCGAGTCAGCTTTGGATATACGCCCGAACAACCAATTATCAAATCATTTGACCTTCAGATTCAACCAGGCGAAACCACTGCCCTGGTCGGGGCTTCTGGGGCAGGCAAAAGCACGATTCTGAGCTTATTAAACCGCTTCCACGATGTCTCATCTGGCAGCATCTCGATCGATGGCATCGATATCCGCGATGTCACTCTCAAAAGTCTGCGTTGTCAAATTGGGATCGTGCCTCAAGATACAGTTTTACTCTCTGGATCGATCGCTCAAAATATCGCATTCGGACAGACAGAATTCGATATTAAAGAAGTAGAAGAAGCAGCTAAAATCGCCAATGCCCATCAGTTTATCTCTCAACTTCCCCAAGGCTATTATACATACGTCGGCGAAAAGGGAACAACACTATCAGGCGGACAAAAACAACGAATTGCGATCGCTAGAGCCGTATTATTTAATCCTCGGATTCTGATTTTAGATGAAGCAACTTCCGCGCTAGATTCTGAATCAGAAGCCTTAGTCCAAGAAGCACTCGAACGCATCATGGCAGATCGTACAGTATTTATCATCGCTCATCGTCTGGCGACAGTGCGAAAAGCCGATCGAATTTTAGTCATCGAAAATGGCGAAATTATCGAAGCTGGTACTCATCCCGAACTGCTCGATAAAACTGGGCGGTATGCAGAGTTTTATGCTCGACAATTTAGCGAGTAGAATTATGGATATGTATCGGTTTTCAAAAATAAATCGCTGAAAACCCGCGCCATTGCGTCGCCGCCACCAGAATTACCAATTCGCTCCAAGCCATTTGCTCGACATTGAGCAAGGTATTCTTGATCCTCTAAGGTGCGATAGATGGCTTGCGCTGCTTCGGTAATTGTTGCGGCGGTAGCTGGTTTGGTACCGATGGTTTGCACCGAAGATCCGAGTAAACGCATTTGCGCTTCGGCGAAAACATAGGTAAACTGAGGCCCAGCACTAGGAATCTGAATAATTGGTTTGCCTAATCCGACTGCTTGTTCGATCGCAGTGCCAGCCATGCCCGCAACTAGATCGCACTGCTGTAAAATATCTGCAAAGGCATCATAAATGCACCGTAACCGCATCTGATGTTCGGGATGAGTTAAATCACCTGTGGGATAATACTCCCACCCCCTTTGCTCGGCTAGCTGTTGGAGCGGAATCATTCCGGTTGCATCGGGTAAACATAAATTCGGGGTGACGGCGGCGCAAAATTGAATCCCATCGGGAAAGAGGGGAGTTGTCGCAATTGCTAGATCCAGCAGTAGCTGTAAATTAGTTCCGGCTTCGGGTAATCTACTCCCTGGTAATAATGCAACTAGGGGTATATTTGGTAATAACTGTAAGTCTTTCCCTGTCAATTCCAACGCATCCATCGCCGGAAAACCAACAAAGATGGCTTTACTATACCCCTGATTATTCAACATCTGGGCTGTATATCGATCGCGTGTAAATATCTGCCGACATCGATCGGATTTTAGCAGCCAATCGGTAAGGAGGGGAAATTTCATCCGATCTTCATAGTATGCGGAACTCGATACCATAAATGAGATATATGGTTTACCTGTGAGATAGGCACCTAATAAAACGACGACATCGCCGACGGCTAAAATTGCGGTACAATCACGACCATATTTACGAATAGCCTGAATCTGTCGCCACAGCAAGGTAAATAAACCAGACTTCACATCGTCTAGCAATTTCAACCTGTCGCTATACACAAATCCACCTGATGGTAAGGCTTCCGTTGGGCCGATAATATGTACATCTAAATTGCGATAAGCGTTACCATATCCAACAATCGGCATTGCACCGATTTCTACTTGTGGTTGTTGTTGACGCAATGCTTTTAATATTTGAATGGCGTTAAGATCTTCTCCATGTCCATTACTGAGGAATAAAATTTTTTTGGTTGCTTGGCTGCTCATTTTTTTTAACCGCAGCGGTGCGCGCTTGCCTTTGTTCCCCGACAGTATAGCGCAACAAGACAGAGGCGCAGAGGACGCAGAGAGAATACTAGTATGAATCACAGTTAAGATGCTGTAGGGGCAGGTTTGTGCGAGGGATTGCCTACCTGAAAATAAGTCTAAAACAAAACCTGCCCTAACCACTCTAGTAAAGATGGTATGTTTTAAGCCAGGAGTTTAGAGTATAAGTTTTCGGTCTTAATTAACATTCGATCGACTGTAAAATTATCTTCATATCTTTTCCGTCCATTCTTCGCAAATTCATCAACTAATTCAGGTCGATCGAGTAAGTATTGCAATTTTTCGGCTAAACTATCTACATCTTGCGGTGGAATGATAAATCCAGTTTCACCATCGGCTACTTGTTCGACGATGCCGCCGATGCTGGTGCCAATCACTGCTTTCTGTTGAGCCATTGCTTCGGCACATGCAAGGCTACAGGCTTCTTGAAGAGAAGGCAAAACAAAGAAGTTAAATAAGCTCATCAATTCGGGTAGATTACTTACATATCCAGCAAAAATCGTTTGATTCGCAATACCTAAATCTTCGGACTGTTGTTTGAGTTGTTGTTCTAATTCTCCCACGCCCGCGATAACTAATCGCAAATTTGGCTTATCTTTTGCTACTCGTGCAAATGCCTGCAATAGATAAGTTAATCCTTTTGCTTCAGATAGTCTAGCCGCTGTGCCGATAATAGTTTGGGTATTAGCATCTAGATCAAATTTTTTGGATAGAGAATCGACGATCGATCGATCGATTGTCGGTGTTGCTACACCATTATAAATCATCTCTAGCTTCGCCGGATTCATTCCCAGCTTAACTAAAATATCGTATTCTGTTTGGCAAACACAAATTACTCTCGTTGCAAATAGATTGGCAAATATACAGGCTAATCGATAACTGATTTTGGCACTAGCTCCATGATAGCCATGTACCGTAAATACGATCGGTAGCTTGGGAAAAAACAACCGTAGTGGTATCATCAATTCATGTGCGCCATGAACATGAATTAGATCGATCAATTGCCGTTGCTGAGACGCTTTAATCCCCGCAACTAATTCTCGTAAGCCACTAAAGAAATTTCGATCCCATGAGGTGAACTCATTATAATTAAGCTGCTTTGCTAGAAACAATGGTAAAGTTTTGCCAGTTGGTGCTAGTAGTGAGATCTGATAACGATCTTGAAATTCTTCAATCAAACTTAAAGCTTGTTTCTCGGTACCACCCTGTTCTAGATAAGGCAAAATACAAACTAAATGTTTCCTACTTCCCACGCTGCTGTCGGGTGGGCAGTGCCCACCATCTAGGGTTTAATTAATACTAATATAAGTGAATCAGGATCGAGATCGATCGGTTAGAAACTACCTAAAATGTAGATGATGGGACATGTTCACCATACGGCTAAATTCATCAAGATTAAATGTGTTAGTGCGTCATCCTCTGAAGTAACGCACCCTACAACCGATTGCTAACAACCCAATTAATAATTATTAATTATTAATTATTAATTAATTCAAGATGGATCGTTACCCATAAAAGTAGGCATAGCGACAATATTATCATTCTGGCTGATCCCTTCTTGCCTAAAGACCTTCTTCACTGTCAATAGCAAAATCTTAAAATCGAGCCATAGGCTCCAATTATCTACATACCAAAGATCTAGTGCAAATTTTTCATCCCAGGTAAGAGCATTTCGCCCGTTAACCTGTGCCCAACCAGTAATCCCTGGTTGAACGTCATGACGACGTGCTTGCTCGGAATTGTACCGTTCTAGGTATTCTACCAACAATGGTCTCGGACCGACAAAACTCATATCACCCATCAATACGTTCCAAAGCTGGGGTAGCTCATCTAAGCTAGCTTTTCGGAAAAATTGCCCCAAGGGAATTAACCGCTCTTCGTCAGAGAGTAAATTACCTTCAGCATCGCAATCGCTAGTCATTGTGCGAAACTTATATACAGTAAATATCTTACTATTTTTGCCGGGACGTGCTTGGGTAAAGACAATCGGGCTACCCATGCGAACGCGAACCAGAACTGCTACTACTATTAAGATCGGAGAAAATAGCAACAGCAACAAGGCAGCCATCGATCGATCGCCGATTAGTTTGAGGACTAAGCTAAAATAGTTAGGCCGATTATCTGAATATTTTTTTTCTGTCATTGTCGATCTCGATTCGGTAGTTATTATGAGAGCAATGGATATGGAATATAGCTCTAACTAATCTTTATGTTTCCCATTAGCGGCATCAGCATTACCAAAGCAAAAGAATTCTTTCACTTTTGACCTGTGAGAGTCAAAAAGAGCTACCCTCTTTAGTTTATACAGCACTATCGCTCTGGACTGCAAATTATTTAAAATCGTTCGGTCAGCCTAGCTATACCCTCGAACATCAAAAGCCCCCTCATGACTAAAATTATCTCAGTATCCAGTCAACCAATTGTCAACTTATCAGCACAATCAGAGCGCAGTCAGCTTGATGCGGAGCGGATGCAAGAGGTCTTAACACTGCTCACAAGTTTAATTGCCAGAGAAGAGGCAACGATTAAATTAATCATCGGTTGTTTGTATGATATTGGAACTGTGAATGCCATTAATAAGAAAGTACGATTTCGAGCGATCAATTCGGTGGCTAAATTTGCTGCTAAAAAATCTAAGCCAGTAGCCAAAGTATTTGCTTGGCGATGGTTTAATCAAAAATGTCCGCAGTTAATTGCTGGATGGCTGTATCGCAAGGTAAAATTTTAGGGCGTTAGGCGACACCAACAATTATCAACTAAATTAAAGCCTAGCGTATTCTTTGACAAATTCGATCGGAATTGCCCAATTAGAATTCTTAATCTGTTCTTGGAGTACGTCGCTGACAGTGGAGCCATCTTCGAGGATTTCTGGACTATCCCAGAGGGGATGAGCATGAACGCCATTAATCCCAATTAACTTGCCAGATCGATCGATCATTGGCCCCCCGCTCATACCTTTCTCGATCGATCGATCTGAGCCGATGCTATAGCCTCCAGCGATGGGAATCGGTAAAATTTGAACAATTTGACCGCTAACGATATTCGGCTCCCAGATTTGCGTAGAGGTGTCATTGGATCGGTTCTCGCGTCCAGCAGAGGCTTCGCCAACGCCAACGAGGGGAAATCCAGATGACCAAACTCGATCGCCAGTTTTCGGTAGAGCTGTGGCTAATTTTGCAGTAAGATAAGTACGATCGGGACTTTGAAAACGAAGGATACTTAAATCGCGATTTTGTCCGGTTGGGGGCGTAATTAAAGCGGCGGCGTAGACTTGCCCGTCATGAGTTTGGAGTTGAAACGGCACACTCGCAGATTGAATCACATGGGCATTGGTAATCACAGTATAAACATGCTGTTGTTTGGCGAGTAGCACCCCAGAACCGATGGTTTCACCATGCGCCAATATTTTAATCGAGATCGATCGTAAGTGCTGCTGTAATTTCTGCTCTTGTGTCGCGCCCAACTCAGACACCACAAAAGATTGAGTCAAAATTTTCGGGAGCAAGAGTGTTAGGGTTGTGATATACAACATCGGGAACACTCTCGCAATCCAGTATTGCCATTGAGGAGATTCTAGCAGTTCAGAGGGAGTGAGCTTAGACATTAGAATTCAGATCGGCGTGAAAACCGTAGTCTTGTAAACATGCATTTCACTGAGGATGTTTTAGGATAAGTGGTAGTGCTGTTGTCAATTACAATCGGGAAACAAAGACATGCTGGAACTATATCAATTTGAATTGTCGCATTTTTCGGAAAAAGTGAGATTGATTCTCGACTATAAAGGGTTAGCATACCGTAAAATCGAAGTTGTACCTGGAATGGGTCAACTGGACTTATTTCGGATGTCTGGACAAAGACAGGTACCCGTACTCAAAGATGGTGGTAAAATCATTTCTGACTCTACGGCAATCGCGCTTTACTTAGACAAAACTTATCCAGATCGACCAATTATCCCGACGAATCCCCAGCAAAAAGCAAATTGCTTACTGCTCGAACAATGGGCGGATAGCTCGATCGGGATCAAAGGACGTAGTATCTTATTAGAAAGTCTCAAAAATAGCAACCTTCGTACTTCTATTTTACCCGCTGGGACACCCGATATACTTAGAAATTTAGTCGGTTCGATTCCTAGAGAAGCGATCGATGTACTAGGATTAGGCTTAGGCTTAACTCCAGACTCAATTAGAGCCGCCAAAGCCGAAATGCACCGCAGTCTCGAATCTATCTGCTTGCTCCTGGCTCAAAATTCTTGTGATTATCTCACGGGTGATACCCCTACCCTAGCAGACTTGACGGTAGCCGGATTGAGCCTCTTGATCAAAATACCTGATGGCCCGTACCTGAATATCGCCGATAATCTTAAAGGGAAAGGTATACCTGGTTTCGCTGATAATCCCGACTACGATCTATTCTTCACCTGGCGCGATAAGCTCTACGCCGATTTCCGAAAACCTCACAAGCCAGACATGAATAATTCTGGCACCGCAACAGCTCCAACTACAATTGCGATCGATTAATTTAGGCTTTAGGGGAAAGGGGCTTACCCACCCCGATAGAGCCTACGGCTCTATCGCCCCTCCTTGGAGGGGATTTTTCCACACATCTACTACCAACTCTCTCAGTCTCCCAGTCCCCCAGTCCCCACCGATGCCTAGTATTATTGTCGATCGACTAAGCAAAGTATATCCTGTCGCGATCAAAGAGCCTGGATTGAAAGGGACGATCGATCATTTCTTCCAGCGTAAGTACAAGCAAATCGACGCTGTAAAGGACGTTTCCTTCCAAATTGAAGCTGGAGAGGTGGTCGGCTTTTTGGGGGCAAATGGGGCGGGTAAAACCACCACTCTGAAGATGCTCAGTGGTTTGATCCATCCCTCGACGGGGACGGTAAATGTCGCTGGGCAAATTCCGTTTAAGCGGGAGATTGCGTTTCTCAAGCAAATTACCCTGGTGATGGGGCAAAAGCAGCAGTTAATCTGGGATTTACCCGCCTTGGATTCGCTCAAAATGAATGCGGCTGTCTATGGTTTGAGCGACAAAACTGCTAATTTCCGCATCAATGAATTAGCTGAAATGCTATCTATTCAAGGCAAACTTACCCAACCAGTGCGGAAGTTATCCCTGGGCGAACGGATGAAAGCCGAATTATTAGCCGCCTTAATTCACGAGCCAAAAGTGTTATTTCTCGACGAACCGACATTAGGCTTGGATATCAATGCTCAGGTAGCAGTTCGTCAATTTCTGCGCGAATATAATCAGCAATATAAAGCGACAATCTTGCTGACGAGTCACTATATGACCGATATTACCGCACTATGCGATCGAGTCTTGGTGATTCATCAGGGACAATTAATTTATGATGGTAGTCTCAATGGTTTAGTCGAAAGATTTTCACCCTGTCGTGAAGTTAAGGTAGAATTCGATCGAGTTTATGCGATCGACATATTAGCAAAATACGCCCAGGTAAAAGAAGTTGAAGGCGCATCCGCTAGCTTTTTAGTACCTCAAGAAATCCTGACTAAAACTGTCTCGCAAATGTTGGGAGAATTAGCCGTGGTAGATCTCAGTATTACAGATCCTCCGATCGATGATGTAATCGGTCAGATATTTCAATCGGGAAATGCTGAAAATCTAGCCTAAACCAACAACACCTAGCGAGATATTGCACCTTTCCTTCCCCAAAAATTTTCACTAAGATCGAAGGATTAGTATTATTCCTATATTATTCCATGACCACCACGCCATCCCTCGCACCGATCGACAAGACTGAGAAACTATCCTGGAACTGGCGCGGACACCAGATTAAATATACAATTAGAGGTGAAGGTCAACCGCTGTTGTTGATTCATGGTTTTGGTGCATCGATCGATCATTGGCGCAAAAATATCCCAGTATTAGCTGAAGGTGGATATCAAGTATACGCGATCGATCTACTCGGATTTGGCGGTTCGGACAAAGCCCCGATCGACTACAGTATGGAACTGTGGGAAGAATTAGTCGTAGACTTCTGGCACGAGTATATCAACCAACCGACGGTATTTGTCGGTAACTCGATCGGTGCTTTACTGAGTCTGATGTTGGTAGCCCATCACCCCGAAATTAGTGCGGGTGGAGTCTTAATTAATTGCGCTGGTGGATTAAACCATCGCCCCGACGAATTGAATTTTATGCTGCGGAATGTGATGGGGATATTCACAAATATTGTCGCATCTCCAGCCTTCGGTAAATTTATCTTCGATCGAGTTCGCCAGAAATCGCGCATCCGCACTAGCCTCTACCAAGTCTATACCCGCCGTGAAGCCGTCACCGACGAACTAATCGAGATTATCCACCAACCTGCTTGCGATCCAGGCGCACAGCAAGTTTTCGCCTCAATTCTCACCGCCTCACCAGGGCCGACTCCCGAATCATTATTACCCGCAGTGACTAAACCGCTACTAGTATTATGGGGCGAAAATGACCCTTGGACACCGATCAAAGGTGCAACAGTCTATCAGGAACTCGCCGCTGCCGGACAAACAATCAAGGTTGTTTCGATCCCCAATGCAGGGCATTGTCCCCACGATGAGCATCCCGAAGTTGTTAATCCAGCAATTTTAAATTGGTTGGAGACGATCGATAAAATATCCATCTAAATCTCTTTAATTTTATGGCACATTTAGCGCATCGACGAATTGAAAATATCGACGGTGATTTTTACGTCGATAAAAGTTGTATTGACTGCGATACTTGTCGCTGGATGGCTCCGACGGTATTCAGTCGATCTGGTGATATGTCGGCAGTTTATCATCAACCGATCGATCCTGCTGAAAGATTGGTGGCGATGCAGGCATTATTATCATGTCCGACAGGATCGATCGGGACGCGAGAAAAGCCCTATGATATCAAGCAAGCTCAGGCATCATTCCCACTACTCATCACCGAAAATGTTTATCATTGCGGTTATCATTCTGAGAAATCTTATGGAGCCGCGAGTTATTTAATTCAGCATCCAGATGGCAATATTTTGATCGATTCACCCCGATTTACACCGCCATTAGTCAAACAGATTGAAGCAATGGGTGGCGTAAAATATCTCTATCTCACCCATCGCGATGATGTCGCCGATCATCAGAAGTTTCACGAGCATTTTGGTTGCGATCGCATCCTGCATCAAGACGATATTACCACTGATACGCAATCGATCGAACATCAACTTCAAGGGATAGATTCGATTGAATTAACTCCTGATGTTCTAATTATCCCCGTCCCTGGACATAGTAAAGGACATACGGTTCTACTATACAAACACAAATTTCTATTCACTGGCGATCATCTTGCTTTCAGTCGCCGCCTCGGACATCTGGGAGCCTTTCGAGATTTCTGTTGGTATTCCTGGGCGGAACAGCTTAAATCTATGCAAAAATTAGCAACGTATGATTTTGAATGGGTTCTACCAGGTCATGGCAGACGATATTATGCTGACGTAGAAATGATGCATGAGCAGATGCAGAAATGTGTCGATTGGATGGCTACTGTTTGAAAATTAAATATGAGTACTATCAAAGTAGAAGTTTGCAAAATTCTAGAAATCAAGCCCCATAATAATGCTAATGCTTTGGAACTAGCCACCGTTCAAGGTTGGCAAATGTGTGTCAAAAAAGGTGTCCATCAATCAGGGGATTTGGTTGTTTATTTTGAGCAAGAAACCGTTCTGACAAAAGAAGTTGCAGATCGATTGAATGTTGGTGCATATCTAGTTGAAAAAACTGATATTAATGGCGATCGAGTCTTAGTAGTTCACCGGATTAAATTGCGTGGTGAGCCATCATTTGGACTGGTAGTTCAGCCGGAAGTGGGGATGGAATTAGGTGCTGATGTTGCCGAATTTTATGGTGCAACTAAATATTATCCACCAGTTAAAGCACAAGCTGGAGATAGTGCCAGTGACGATCCTGATTTTCCTAAATATACTAACCTGGAAAATATGCGCAGCTACCCCAAAATCTTAGAAGCAGGGGAATTAGTGATCGCGACAGAAAAAATTCACGGTACAAATGCTAGGGTTGGTTTTGTTTGGCATTCTGATGAAGAACAGCCGACAATGATGGCTGGATCAAGAGCTTTGCGGCGCAAAGAACCGGAAGATCCGATGGCAATGGTGGTGAATACTTACTGGTTTCCGCACACATTAATTAGTGTCAAAAAGTTACTAGAAGATTTGCAAAGTCAAGGGCATAAACAAGCGATCTTATATGGCGAAGTTTATGGGCAAGGAATTCAGGCTTATACATATGGCGAGAAAAGAATGAATTTCCGCGCTTTTGATTTGATGTTGGATGGTAAGTATGTTGACTATCCAATCTTTAAATCTTTATGCGATAAACATCAAGTAGAGCAAGTACCATTAATCTATGAAGGTGCTTTTTCACTGAAATTTATCAAGGGATTATCTGATGGTGATTCCCTAATTGGTGGTAATCACGGTAGGGAAGGAGTCGTTGTCAAACCGATAGAGGAGAGGAACAATGCTAAATCAGGAAGGGTGATCTTAAAGTATATTGGCGATCGATACTTATTTGGCAAAGTCGCCGAACAAGATACCACCGATGTCTAAAATGTCGATCGTAATCTACAATTAAGGTACAATCTAATCGGAAGCTCAACGATGCAAGTATCTTTAATAGAAGCCGCAGCTAGCCTGAGTGACTTAGTTCAAGCTGCTATCAATGGTGAAGAAGTAATTTTACTCGATGGAGATCGACCTGCAATTAAATTTACTCCAATAACATCAGCCAAGCCTCGTCCAAAATTTGGCAGTGCTAAAGGACTAGTCTGGATGTCAGATGATTTTGATGAGCCTTTAGAAGAAATGAAGGAGTATATGGAGTGAAGCAATTACTCGATACGCATACGTTTTTGTGGTTTGTCATGGGAAATCCCAGAATTACGCCAAAATTGAGAGCGCAAATCGAAGATAATGAAAATTTTGTTAGCATTGTCAGTATCTGGGAAATAGCTATCAAAAATGGAATTGGTAAGTTAAATCTTGAGGTGTCTTTCGATAATTTTGTAGACCAACAAATAATTCCTAATGGAATTCAAATATTAGATATTAAACTCGAACATCTCAAAGTCCTTACGACATTACCACTCTATCATCGAGATCCTTTTGACCGTATATTAATTGCTCAGGCAATAATGGAGGATATCGTACTTGTTAGTGCTGATAGTGTGTTTGCTCCATATCCAGTTCAAAGAGTTTGGGAATAAATATACTAATATTATGCGTTAGTAGATTATCAATCTTTACCAAAACTGAGAGTAGGGGCAATTCATGAATTGCCCCTACTCTCAGTTTTAGGTTCGCATGAATTGAATTAGTAGTGATTCAGTAAGAATAAACTCAAATGAAGATAGAAGGAAATAAATTAATCTTTACAGAACGCGAATTTCATTGTGACGATTTTTTTGAAGGAGAGGACACTAGCTCAACGATTGAGTTGAAGTAAGTGTCTGCGGATGTCCCCAGATGATTTGTTCGTGCTTGTAGATTACCATCCCTGGTTTGGCACCTTTGGGTTTATAGACGTGCTTTGTAGCGGTATACACGACGGGAACGGCTTGGCTTTGTCTGGAGCGACTATAATAGGCGACAGCATTGGCGGTGAATTGTAAATCTGCTTCTTCGGCTACCGCGCCAGGTGTGATTCTTAATAAGCCATGACTTCCAGCGATTTCTTGGGCGTGAAACCAGAGATCGTATTCGGTGGCGGTTTTAAATGTTAGTTTATCGTTTTGACGATTATTTCTGCCAATTAATAGTTCAAATCCGCTGGGAGTTGTTAATGAGTGGGGTTTGGTTTCGGCTAGTTCAGCTTTGGCTAATCTATCGGCGTTGGGGAAGTAGCCAGTATCGATTAATTCTTTCTTAATTTCTAGTAGAGTTTGAAGCATTTCTCGTACATCGTTTGCGCCATCTTCTTGGAGCTGGAGCACACTTTCTTCTACTTGTTCTAAATAGTCGATCTCTGCTTGAACTGCTGCAAGTAAAGGATCTACTGCGAGTTTGGCGCGTTTTAATTTCTGGTGACGTTTGTAGAGAAATTGGGCATTTTGGATCGCGTTCTTTTCGGGTTCGAGTTTGATTTTGACTGGTTCCCCTGTCTCGAAATCGTTTAGGATGATTTCCTTCATCCCTGGTTGCCATTCTTGGAGATATGACATCAATAAATCGGCGTTGGTGCGATATTCGTCTGCACCTGTAGATTCTTGGAGTTTTGCTTTGAAGGTATTCGCTTTAACTCGTAATTTGGCGAGGATGGTGCCTAATTTCTGGGTGAGTTGATGTTTGAGTTGGGTAAATGCTTCTCGATCGAGTATCCGGCTATAATAATTCTCGATCGCACTATTGACGCTAGCGACGGGAGTACCGATATTGCCCACTCCGATGACGCTGAAGCCGTTGTCAGTCAGATGAGGATTGAAGCTATATCCATCGACTTGAGTCAGGGTTCTCAGCCAGATTTGCCAGTATTCAAATAACTTTTCCCAGTCTGCGGGAGCTAATGTGTCAGTAGTCTGAAAGGGATCTAATCCGGCGGCGGTAATTAGCTCATTCATCAGGATCGTACTCAAACCGCGATAACTTCTGACGAGTCTTTGGTTGAGCTTATCGGGAATCAGACTAACACGATCGATCCACCGCTCGATCGATTCCTCGATATTGGGCATCGGATCTGTGAGCGATGGCGGTACCTCGTAAGGTCTACCAGTTTCGATCGTTCTGACGCTAGACTGTTTATTACTAACTTGATGAGCTGTGGTGATAATTAAATTATCCGCATCTGTGAGCGTGAGATTACTATATTTACCGATCGGTTCTACATATAAATAATATAATACTTCCCCCCCAGGTCTGGTTCCAAATGTCAGCCGCAGCAATCGTTCCCAGGGAGATACCATCTCCATCCCAATCATCGCCAATCCACCCAAAACAGAGCGTAATTGCTGGCTGAGTGTAAATGTATCGGGAATCCGTGGTGGGGGGTCTGTGAGAACGATTCTCGCGGCTTGGGGATGCCAGGAGATCGCAATCCAGCCGCGTTTGTCGAGGGTACGGAGGCTCAAAGCGAGAGTATATCGATCGCGCTGATATACTGATTCTACTCGTGCAGGTATCCAGTCAGATTGTAACTCCCGTACTGCTGCTGTTAATGTCGTGAAGTCAACCTGTTGCATGATTTAGGGGTTAGGGGTTAGGGGATAGGGGATAGTTGCAAGCGTCAACCTGATTTGACTATTGGCGTAGAATCTGGATTCATAGAAGGATGGAAAATTGAATTTTATAATAGTTCCTTAGCCTAACCCCTAACCCCTAACCCCTAACCCCTAACCCCTAAATCATGGTAAATGTTGGTTTTGGCAATATTGTCTCGACACAGCGGATTGTGGCGATAGTTAGTCCTGATTCGGCACCGATTAAACGTAATATTAGTGAAGCGAGGGAGCGTGGACAATTAATCGATGGAACTTACGGTAGGCGGACTCGTGCGGTGATTATTATGGACTCTGGACATGTAATTTTATCAGCAATTCAACCAGAAACGATCGCTAGTCGCATTCAAGGTTAGAGTGGAAATCTCTAGCAGAAACAAAGTCATCTACAGATCCTCCTCCCAATTTCCTCGCATGGTTCAGACAAATCCAAATCAAAGCATCATCGCCGAATCAGCTTCAAACACAATCGTTCTGGATATTGCGGGAATGAAATGTGCTGGATGTGTTGGTGCGGTGGAAAAACATCTCCTCGCCGAAACGGGGGTAAAGTCTGCATCTGTTAATTTGTTGACTGGGGTAGCGGCGATTTCGGTAGAGCGGGAGACAGTTACAGCCGATGCTCTCGCTACGAAATTGACGACAAAAGGATTTCCGACTCAACCCCGAATCGTAGCACTGAATGAGAATCGATCGCACCAACGAAAGACTAAATACGCCCAAGCATCTAAACAAATTCTGTCGCAATTAGTCACTGCTGGTATTTTGTTAGGATTATCCGCTGTCGGACATTTTACTCAACCAGATAATACCCACATGCATCATGGGTATTCAGTATTAAATAACTTTTGGTGGCATTGGGGTTTAGCGACACTAGCTATTATATTTCCAGGTAGAGCGATGCTCGTTGATGGTTGGCGAAGTCTGTGGTTTGGCAATCCGAATATGAATACCCTGGTGGGTTTGGGAACGATTGCTTCTTATACAGCCAGCGTCGTTGCGCTACTATTGCCGAATTTAGGCTGGGAATGCTTTTTTGAAGAACCCGTGATGATTATCGGGTTTATCACATTGGGGCGCACCCTCGAACAACAGGCGAAACATCGAGCGGCGAATGCATTTGACCGACTATTATCACTCCAGCCGACAATAGCACGGTTAGTTAGTCCAGATCCAGAGCGTCCCCAAGCGATCGAAATTCCGGTCGAACAGGTTAAAGTGGGTGAATATTTGCGGGTACTCCCAGGCGAAAAAATTCCGACTGATGGCGCGATTCGGTGGGGAGAGACGACGATTGATGAATCCTTGATTACGGGTGAATCGATTCCGGTGCTGAAGCAGTTGGGGGATGGGGTAATTGCAGGTACCGTGAATCAATCGGGGGCGATATCGATCGAAGTTACCCGCACGGGGGATGATACTACTCTGGCACGAATTATCGCCCTGGTGGAATCAGCCCAAACTCGCAAGGCTCCAGTCCAAAAATTCGCCGATACCGTCGCCGGATATTTTACCTATGGCGTAATTGCGATCGCAATTCTAACATTTCTGTTCTGGTATTTGATCGGCACCCATAACCCCAATTTAGATCCGCCGATTTCCAGTTTAACGCCGCTCAAAGCTGCGATTGCGGTAATGGTGGTTGCTTGCCCCTGTGCATTGGGTTTAGCCACGCCTACGGCGATTCTCGTGGGGACAGGGATTGGCGCAGAATCAGGGTTATTGATCAAGGGTGGCGACGTACTGGAAACGGTGCATCGATTGGATACGGTGGTATTCGACAAAACAGGTACTCTAACCGAAGGGAAGCCGCAAGTTACCGATATTATTACGGCTGATGCTTTTCAAGATCATTCGGTTAGTCAGCGACTAAAGTCGCCGCTAGTGATGCAAAGTCTGCCTACGCAGACTAAGATTGTTAGTTCGACAGAATTACTCCAACTTGCGGCGGCGGCGGAAAGTGTTACCAATCATCCTCTGGCGGTGGCTATTTGTCAGGAAGCTGCACGATTGGGTTTAACTATTCCAGTGGTGCTCAATTCCCATACTGAAGCTGGTTTAGGTGTCTATGCAGAGGTTCAAATTACAGGAGATGGGGAGACGCGGGGACTGGGAGACGGGGAGACTGGGATAATTGTGGGGAATCAAAACTGGTTAACTGCAAAGGGAATTGATATTAGCGATGAGTGGTTAGATGCGGCTGAAAAGTTGACAGTTGCTGGAAAAACAGTGATGTATGTCGCGATCGCCGAGAATTTACCATTATTCAGTAAAATCATAGGTATAATTGGTGTGACCGATCGATTGCGAGTAGATGCGATCGAAACTATCACGCAGCTACAGCGCAAAGGTTTGCAGGTAGTCTTGCTCACAGGTGACAGAAAACCAGTCGCAGATCTCATCGCCCAGAAATTAGGAATTGTCGATATCTACGCCGAAATCTTACCCCAAGATAAAGCCCGAATAATTCAATCATTACAACAAAATCAGAATAGATCGAGTCAAAAAAGTGAATATTCTCAACATCCCGAAAACAGCGATACCTTTCCCCTTTCCCCTTTCCCCTTTCCCCTAGCAACAACACCATCAACGAAGTTACTCAACACCAAAAAAGTAGCCATGATTGGGGATGGAATCAATGATGCTCCCGCTCTAGCTCAAGCCGATGTGGGAATTGCGATGAATGCTGGTACTGATGTCGCGATCGAAGTAGCTGATATTATCTTAGTACGCGATCGACTACTAGACGTGGTTTACTCGATCGAATTATCCACCAAAACCTTCACCAAGATTCGTCAAAATCTCTTCTGGGCGGCTATTTATAACATCATTGGTATTCCCGCCGCTGCGGGATTGCTCTACTGGTTTGGTTGGGGTGCAATGCTCAGTCCATCCGCCGCTGGCGCGATGATGGCACTAAGTTCGGTAAGTGTCGTTACTAATTCATTATTACTGCGATTGGGCAGAACAAAGAATAAGATAATTGCGTGAGGATCGTTAATTAAATATATTGGTGGGTTTTAGCGATTTCGTGGTAGGGGCAATTCATGAATTGCCCCTACCACGAGATAGCTAGCCAACTGTTGATAAATAACATCGCCAACGGCTGCTTTCAGAGATTTACCTAGCCTGTTTTTTTTCTGTGCTAGTTGGAGACAGTCAGCGTTTGGACATAGATAAACCGAACGTCCTTGAATGAATTTATCGCCAAGATCGATCGTGACTTCTCGTGTAGGATGGCATCTTACCACCCGCCAAAACTGACTTCTCAGGGCAACTTTTCGACAACTTACACACCGACGAATATCTTTAGTCATAATCTAAGGATAGATCCCCGACTTCTGGCTAGAAGTCGGGGATCTATCGTAATAAAAACACCGATCTAACCAAGTTGCTACCAATAACTCCAGCGGTTTCAATCGTAGGCATTCTATCGATAGCAACTTAGATTATCTACTAACACTATCAACTAAATTAGTAGCTGTCGCCAGTATATCCAGCGTCTTGATAGTCAGGTTGATAATGAGACTGATATTCCGAGTCAGAGCGGCGTTGAGATTCAACTTCCGCCATTGCTGCGACAGGATCGTATTTATCAGTATCTTTGATATCGATTTTCCAACCAGTCAACCTGGCGGCGAGCCGGACATTTTGCCCTTCCTTGCCGATGGCTAAACTCAACTGATCCACAGGTACCAATACGTGCGCCTGACGACCTTCTGGATTAACTAATCTTACCTCATCAATTCGCGCTGGACTGAGAGCATTCGAGATATATGTAGCCGGATCTGGCGACCACCGAATTACATCGATTTTCTCGCCTTGCAATTCACCGACGACTACTTGAATCCGCGAACCCCGTGCGCCGATACACGCGCCTACGGGGTCTACGTCGCCTTCTAAGGTGTCTACGGCGATTTTTGTGCGGGGACCAACGTGACGGGAGGTCGGGGTGGCTTCACGCGCCACTGCGACGATTCTGACTAGTTCTTCTTCGATTTCGGGAACTTCGTTGGCGAAGAGTTCGACGACTAATCCGGCGGTAGCGCGGGAGACAAGCAGTTGAGGGCCGCGCTGGGAGCCTTCGCGGACTTTTTTGAGGAAGACTTTAAAGGTACGTCCAATCCGGTAGTTATCGTTGGGAAGTTGTTCTTTTTGAGGTAGTTCGGCTTCGACATCTGGCTGTCCGAAGCTACTATTTACCGATAAAATTACAGACTGACGTTCAAATCTGAGGACTTTCCCATTTAGGGATGTGCCTTCAAATTGCTCGAATTCTTCTTGAATAATTTTACGCTGTTGATCTCGCAGTTTTTGGGCGAGTACTTGTTTAGCTTGAATCGCTGCCATTCGTCCGAAATCTTCGCGTTCGGGGGTGACATCGAGGACGACGGAATCACCAAGTTGAGTGGAGTCTTCGGAGTCGTCTTGTTGGAGAATATTTCTAACTTCTTCTAAAGAAATTTCCCGATCTTCGTCGAAAACTTCTTCGACAATTGTTTTAGTCGCGACGACTTGGAAGGCTTCTTCGTCAAGGTTGAGAAATACATCGAAGTTATCAAAATGATCTTCTTCAAATTGCATTTGATCTAAATGCTGAGATCTGCGATAGCGTTCGTATCCTTTGAGTAGAGCTTCGCGCAATGCTGTTTGGACAGCAGAGCTAGGTAAGTTGCGATCTTTACTAATTTCGTCAATCATTGCTCTCAATTGAGGTAGACTAACGTTACTTTTCGGTTGCTGTTTAGCTTTAGCTTTTGCCATATTTTTTTAGGGGGAGATAGGGGATAGGAGATGGGAGATGGGAGTATTACTGTCTTTAGCAATTTCGCTATCAACTATCAACTCCTAAATCATCGAGTGAAACTTTGCTGACTAATTCTCTGGGGATTTCGATTGTTCGTCCTTTTTGACTGAGATAAATCTTGGTTTCATCGCGACGAATCAGGTTTCCTTGCCATTCGGTTTTGTTGCCCAATGGTTCGCTGGTACTTACTTGGATCGCAAAGCCACTAAAAGCGTTAAACTCTCGATCGGTAGTCAATTGTCTACTCGTACCAGGGCTAGAAACCTCTAGGGAATAGGCAAAGGGAATCAGCTCAGAAGCATCCAATGCCTCGTCTAAGGCGCGACTCATGCGTTCGCAGTCTTGTAAGCCAGTATCCTCAATTGAATTGCGGATATCTACCCGCAGACATGGTGGACGCTCGTGGGTATGAAAGACGACTGCAACTACTTCTAGCCCCAATTCTGCGGCGATTGGGTTGGCAATGTCGGTGATTTGGGGGATAAGGGGATGAGCCATAGATGTAGCAGAGAACTAGTGGCTAGTATTGGGTGGTGTTTGAAGTAATTTCGATCTCGTCTGGATTTAGACTCAGCTCCTTCCTTCCCAGTATTTAATTTAGATATCTGGAGTAGTAAGTCAATAGTGGATAGTGATGAGGTTATTAGTGTGAAACGGTGATAGTGAGTAGTTTCTTAGCTAGGTGGGAAGGAAGTAAATGCGGCTTCTCAATAGTTGAAGGCATCGCTAAAATAGAGATCTGTGGAAGTAAACAACAAAAAAAGTGGGGTTCGACCCACTCCTGGCAATTTATTATTCCAAGAAGCATACAGACGAATTAATCTTTTAATTCGCCCATGTATCTAATCTTAGCAGAGTTTCGATCGGAGGGTAAAATAGTGCTAATAGTTGAAGTACCAATTGAGGCGCGCTATGACTCTAAATCTTTACTTTCTCCGTCACGGACAAACTGCATCTAGCCGAGGTAATCTATTCTGTGGATCGATCGATCCAGGATTGACAGCCGATGGGGAGGAAATGGCGGATGTATTTGCGACGGCTTATGCCAGTACACCCTGGGAAGCTATTTATTGTAGCCCGAAAGAACGGGCGATTTTGACAGCAGAACCTTTAGCCGCTGCGCTGAAGATGGAGCTACAAATCCGCGATGGTTTGCAAGAGATTAATTATGGGAAGTGGGAAGGAAAGGATGTCGCCACAGTTGATGTGGAGTACCACGATGACTATCTACGGTGGTTGGCGGATCCTGGTTGGAATCCACCCACCGAGGGCGAATCAGCAATGGCAATCGCCGCTCGCGCTCTAGCGGTAATCGAGGAAATCAGCCAGCAACACACCACCGGAAATGTTTTGCTCGTATCTCATAAGGCGACGATTCGGATCCTGTTGTGCAGTCTCCTCGGTATCGATGCGGGGCGGTTTCGCTATCGGTTGGGGATGCCTGTCTGTAGTGTGAGTATTGTGGAATTTGGCAAACATGGCCCATTATTAAAGGTACTTGCAGATCGATCGCATTTGACCGATCGATTGCGTGCATTACCTGGGACTTAATTTGGTGAATGGACAGATGGTGAATAAATATCTGTTAATCGCCACTAATATGAACGACTAGTTCGCGATTGTGGCGGTGTTGACGGTGTTCCCAGAGGTAAATTCCTTGCCATGTACCTAAGACTAAATTACCCCGCATAATCGGGATTTGTTCGGATGTGTGGGTGAGTGCGGTGCGAATGTGCGCTGGCATATCATCCGCACCTTCTGCTGAATGGATATATTTGCCATCTTCGGGGACTAATTTAGCAAGAAAGTTTGCGAGATCGATTAAGACATCAGGATCGGCGTTTTCTTGGATCACTAAACTGGCGGAAGTATGTCTGAGAAAGAGGGTACATAGTCCGGTTTGAATTCCTGATTCGGCGACTGTATTAGTAATTTGCGAGGTAATTTTTACAAAGGATTTCGGAGTACTAGGAATCGTCAGAAGTTTTTGATAATGAGTCATAATTAATTTGATTTATTATAGCCATCTGTAGGGGCAAATTTATCAGATCGATTACGAATAAAATGAAAGTCTAATTTGAATCCGCCCTCCACACTATCGACGATCGATCTGTTTACATCAACGTTTAAAATTTAGTTATTGGTACACTACGATTATAATTAATCACACAAGTATTTAACGATCGAACTAACGATCGAATGATTACCATCAATCTTTAATTTACTATTAATTCTAGGTGAATTTACTGGCTGATTTAAGAAATCCCAGTTGGTATTAAAGAATTGGTTGGGATCGATTACCTGATGATATCCATAATCCTGCATCCCATTCAGGATGATTTCAGATTCGGCAAAACCAGAACGGGTGAGGGAGATAATGGGTATCTGTAATTTCAGGGCTTCTGCATAGGTAGAATAGCCTGGTTTGGACAAGATTCGATCGCACAATGGCATGAAATCAACTGGACGATAAGCTTTGTCTAAAACTTTTGCTAGGTTGGGTAAATCTGGCGCATGTCGATCGAGTGTGATAAATTGATAGTCTGGAAATTGACTGACATTCTGATAAGGAATTGCATCTAAACTCAAACCACCAAACGTGAGTAGAATTGTACGTTCTTTAGGCTGGATCAGTTTGAATTTAACCTTCAGTTCGATTAGTGAATATTTTGGATCGCCACCAGTTAAGCCGACATCCTCGATGACTGGAAATCTATCCATTGACTCATGCAAGGGAACGCGAAATAATTTATCACATTGTCCATAACAATCACTAATTAGATCGATAATCGGATTAAATTCTGTTATACCCCAATCTCGATAGATAAAGTCCCAACCGAAATTACTCGACATCCAGCAGGGAACGCCTAATTGTTTAGCAATTAACACTGCTAATGGTGGCGCATCACCAAATACTAAATTCACTCCTTGCTCTTGACAAAATGCCACTTCTTCGGCGATGATCTCATCTTTTCTAGAGATAATATTTTGCCATTTAGATAGTGTTGCATCAAGATCCATTTTCAGACTATCAGCCTGAACAACTCCTACATCAAATCCCCGCTGACGATAAATAAAATCACCATCGACATAACACTCTAATAACCACTTTGGAGCTGTAGTTACGATGATTAGTTTAATTGATGGTAATAGCTTTTGCAGATGTCCAGCAATAGAAGCTGTTCTCGCAGCATGACCGAAACCGTGATCGGTAATCGCAATATAAATCGTAGGATTTGACATGATTTTTGTCTTTAATTTATCAGCTTACTCAAACATTGAATTAATCCATCCATCAAATTGTAGGGTGTGTTACTGCGACAGCATAATGCACCACTCTAAATGAGCCTACTCAAACATTGAATTAATTCATCGATTTCAGCAGTGGTAGTAAAATAATGAGTACAAGCACGAATACAATCAGGATCGACGATCGTGCGTAGATAAAAATGTTCTTTTTCCAATGCTTGAACTAATTTACCATGATTTCCCGACCCAACTTGAAAAGAGACTAATCCTGATTGTGGTGCTGTCTGATTCAAACATTTAATCTGTGGCACTTGCTGTAAATTTTCCCACAGATAAGTAGCTAAACTAACAATTTTGCTTGCTCTGTCGATTGAACTTCCCCATTCTTGATGTATTGCAATCGCGGCACGTAATCCGGCATACAAAGGATAGGCAGATGTAGCAACTTCATAGCGACGAGCATCATTAATCAATGGTAACTCTAGTTTACTATAATCTAAACTGCGCCAACCAATAAAAGTCGGAGCTAAACTCTCCATTGCATCAGGGTGAATATATAATCCTCCCACACCTTCAGGCCCACACAACCATTTATGTCCGGTAAATGCGTAAAAATCTATCCCCAATTCACTTAGATTTAATGGGAGTAATCCCACTGATTGAGCTGCATCTACTAAAATCCGAATCTGTCGATTTTCATGTGGATATTGACGAACACTCGCCGCAATCTCTGCCAGGGGTAATACTTGTCCCGTATTCCACAGGACATGACTGATCACAACTAATCGAGTTTGTGGTTGTAAATGTGCCGTAATTACTGCGACAGAATCGCCAGTATTTAAAGTAGCTAAAAGTGGGCAGAAATCGATTATCACCTGAAAACGACGACAGATTTCTTTGATGCTGGCAATTACGCCAGGATGCTCACAATCTGAGACGAGAATTCGATCGCCTGGCTGCCAATTTAAACCCCATAAAGCAATATTACAACCAACAGTGACATTTTCAGTGAGGGCGATCGACTCAGCCGATATACCTAGCTCTAAAGCGATCGCCTGACGGGTCAAATTTGACTCTTGCGTCACCAAACTACTCGTTTTGATGCCAAACGGCCCTTGAGATTGGATCTGCTGATATGTAGCTAAAATTGCGTCTAAGGCAGCCGGAGACATCGGGCCTTGTCCGCCGTAATTAAAGTATGATTTATTTAATTTCATAGATGGGAGAATTAATCTTAATATTTCTAGAGTTTGAATATTATTTTAGATCGAAGTTCGCTAAAGAACCTTGAGAATAATCTTGGAGATTAAAATCTTTGATTGTTTCACCAAGGCGTTTGTATAGTGCTGCTTTTACTTCTAATCCAGGACTTTCATTCCGCATCCCAATTATGACCAAACTTCTCTGTAATGATGTCCCTTTAATATTTTTTTGACAATTATCACGCTTAAATTGACCTAAGTTTAAAATTCGGTATTCCTTAACTTCAAATAATTGTTTGATAATTTTAGATTGAATTATTGTTGCTCGATTCATCGCGCGAGCTTCCTCCGTTGGCACAGTTCCTTCACAAGAAGCAGTGCCAATGGCAATAATTCGATTAGGATTGTTCATAACCTTAAAAATATCTTTACGTTTTTCCAATTCTTTGGTGAGATCGGCAATTGGGATTGATTCAGTTTTTCCCTTGAGTCTAACTCGATCATTTGATGCTAATTTCCATTCATATCGATCGCTTAATATCGCCATATTAATCTCCGCCGATCGATTCTGACTGTCTGTAACTGATAGATAAGGATAATAAACAATATCCCCAAGTTTCTGCGGTGATTGAGGTTCTAAACGGGCAATTGGTGGACATAACTGATTATGTCCGCCTAATTGACATTCGACGGGATCCTTACTCATATAGACGATCGATCCAGTCAGAGTCAATATCCCTCCCACTATCAGTTTCAATTTCCAGTTGTTGGTAGGTGGCAAGTCCAACGCATCAATAATACCTCGAATCGATTGATGACGATCTTGAATTTTGGGCATTAACATTCGATCGATCTCATTTGCCAATCGATCGCTAATCTGTCTTTCTTGGTTAACTAATAGTTGTCGCCAAGTCCATTTATTTTTCATGAAATCGTACAGCAGATCAGGCGAAATATTGGTCAGCAAATGAACGCAAGTAGCCCCAAGCGCGTAGATATCACTAGCCGGATACGCAGCTCCGCCTTGCACTTGTTCCGGTGGCGCGTAGCCGATTGTGCCACCAGTTGTGCCTCTAGTCATCACAGTACTATTGAGATGTTTGGACATCCCAAAGTCGATTAATACTAGCTGTCCATTATCGCGGCGCATGATATTTTCTGGCTTAATATCGCGGTGAATTACGCCTCGATCGTGTACAAAAGTTAAGATCGGTAAAATATCATCTAATAATTTGGCAATTTTAGCTTCACAATATGCCCCCTGCTGCTTTAATTCCTTGAGCAAATTTTGCCCATCGATGAATTCTTGGACGAGATAAAAACGCCGCTCTTGCTCTAAATACGCATACAGTTGTGGGATTTGATTGGACTCATTACCTAGTCTGTCTAATTGTGCCCCTTCGCGTTGGAATAACTCGATCGATTTTTCAAAAAATTCTGGATCGTCGAGCACCTGTGGCGCAGGAAAAAACTGCTTAATTACACAGCGTTTTTCCTCAGGCATATCTGTATCGATTGCCAAAAAATTTCGACTCATGCCACCACTATCGAGAAACCCGATTGCTCGATAGCGATCCTTTAGTAGTAACTGACTACCACAGGACTTACAGATTTTCACCTCAAGATCGTTTTGTGGTTGAGGACAATTAGGATTGAGACAATAGCTCATGGCTGTGACGGAGTGATTCGGCAATTAATTGAATCTTATCGCAATGTCATAGGGAAGATCGCCGAAAATATCGTAACGGGATGAGATCGCTACAATTAGTTACTAAAATATTGGAAGGCGAAAACGCTCCTAAACGCGGGATAATATAATTCAGAGCAACTATAAAGACAAGATCGATTCTTTCTCGATCGCTATTGATAAAAGTAACTGCCATATGTCGTCCCTCTTTGATTGGTTTGCAGATCGTCAGAAAACTAGCCCCAGCATTCAACAACAACAAGAGCGGGAGATTGCTGATGGGCTATGGACGAAATGTCAAGAATGTAACGCAATTGCCTACATCAAAGATATCACCGCCAATCAGATGGTATGTCTGGAGTGCGGACATCACAAGCGTGTATCCTGTCACGAACGGATCGAGCAACTAATCGATGTAGATACATGGATACCACTTGATGAGAAGATCCAATCTGTCGATCCGCTCAAATTCAAAGATATCAAAGCTTATAGCGATAGACTGCGAGACACTCAAAAAAAGACAGGGTTAGTCGATGCGGTGCTGACTGGAACGGGTGAAATCGAAGGTTCTCGCCTAGCTCTGGGGGTGATGGATTTCCAATTTATGGGCGGGAGCATGGGTTCTGTCGTCGGTGAAAAACTCACTCGCGCGATCGAATATGCTACCAAACATCGTCTACCTGTGGCGATCGTTTGTGCCTCTGGTGGTGCCAGAATGCAGGAAGGGATGCTCAGTCTGATGCAAATGGCTAAAATCTCCGCCGCGCTAGAACGACACCGTGAAGCCAAATTACTCTATCTGCCCATCCTCACAAATCCCACGACAGGCGGCGTAATTGCCAGCTTCGCGATGTTGGGTGACATTATTCTCGCCGAACCCAAAGCCACCATTGGGTTTGCAGGGCGACGAGTAATCGAACAAACCCTCCGCGAAAAATTACCCGACGATTTCCAAACCTCGGAGTATTCCCTCCAGAAGGGTTTTGTCGATAAAATCGTTCCCCGCACTCAGCTCAAGCATACGGTGGCTCAGTTGATTAGATTGCATCAGTAAGGGGGGAGGGGATAGGGATTAGGGGATAGGGATTCAGAAGAACGCAAGCGTCCCAAATCTAAATATTTTAGCGATTCTCTTTTATCCCCTATCCTCTATCCCCTAATTGTAAATTTTTCTTTACTTTATGAGGAAAAACCAAAGCATCGAGGACGGGATAATGGGATGATAGTGGCAATATGAGATAGCTGTGGGATCATTCCAAACTGTAGCAATACGGTAGGGCTGTGTTGTGTAATTATCATTTAATTTAAAGTTATCTTTTTGAGGGAGAACCATGCTTAAGCGATTCCTGTTGCTGGCTGTGGCAACCATATTGTTTGCATTCCAAACCTTAGTTACCAGTGCTAATGCGATCGAACTTGATGCTGCAACGCGCACAGTCAAATTGAACGCACAGGGTGAAACTGCCACCCTCAATCTAAAACAAGTCAGCCAAGGTAGACAGCTTTTTGCTTCTACCTGCGCTCAATGTCATGCTGGTGGAGTCACCAAAACTGACTTCAACGTCGGTTTAAGCCCTGTCGATTTATCTGGTGCAACACCTGCACGGGATAATGTCGTCGCGCTAGTAGACTACATGCACCATCCAACTACCTACGATGGCGAAACTCCAATTGCGGAGTTGCACCCTAGTATGGATAGTGCGGATATCTTCACCGAAATGAAGAATCTATCCGAAGATGACATGTATACTATCGCTGGACATATCCTGATGCAACCCAAAATCTTGGGCGAGCAATGGGGTGGCGGTAAAACTGTCAGATAGTAATTAGCCGCTGATGTTTGGGGCGGCTCAAGCATTTAGCAAATGCGCTCTTTGGGAGGATTACCAACCAGAAAGCGCATTCAGACAGTGGCTAAACCTCGAAATTGTTAAAGTTTCGATACAGTCAGTATTTTTTTTGCTCACCACCCAAGATCGTGGGTAGAATAACGTGAGCGATGATTTTGTTCCTTAAGTTACATTTTTATAGAGGAGAACCGTTTTGAAAAAGCTAATTTCGATCTTTGCAGTTGCAATCGCACTATTTACAATTGCCTTTAGTACTCCTGCTTTAGCTGGCGACGCGGCTGCTGGTGCTAAAATCTTTAGTGCTAACTGTGCAGCTTGTCATGCTGGTGGCAACAATGTCATCATGGCAAATAAGAATCTCAAAAAAGAAGCTTTGGCTGAGTATGGCATGAATTCGATCGCAGCTATTACTACCCAAGTCACCAATGGTAAGAATGCTATGCCTGCGTTCGGCGGTAGACTTTCTGCTGCTAACATCGAAGATGTTGCTACCTATGTATTAGCTCAATCTGAGAAAGGTTGGTAGATTCTAGTTTTAAACTAGTTAATCGATAATAATGGCTGGTAATTGGTGACTGTGGATCGAGAAATTGCTTATATTTAAGTTATTCTCGATCGATCTTCTCTGATTACCAGCCATTATGCTATCAAAAGTACTAGGGTAAAATCCCCTCCTTGGAGGGGTGGCGCGTAGCGACGGGGTGGGTAGATCTCCGCAGCGAAACTAGAAGTGTCGAAAAGTTAGTTATTATTCCCTTGGAAATGTCGCCACTCAAAGCTGTTTGAGTTGCTGCGTAGATCCACCCACCCCGCCTGCGGCACCCCTCCGTGGAGGGGATTTTACCCCCCAGTCTTCATCAAGATGCTAGATATCAATAAAGTTGCCAAACAACTACCTGGGATCGGACAACATTTAGTCCGAGAAAATGCAGCCAATCAGCAACGACTGCAACTAGCTCACAGCTCCTTCCAACAAGCAATCAAACGCCAAACAGAAATAACCCGAATCCAACAACAATGGGGTAATCGGCTATTTTTCAATACATCTATCCCCGTCGAACCCCTCGATACACGGATAGACATCGCCGCGCCACCAGCCCAACAAACCGTACTCGCTACCGACGGCTCTCAAATTGCCCCCAGTCATCACGAAATTGCTTATTGCTACCTAATCAACGTGGGCAGAGTGATGATTCATTACGGGCAGAATTTGCACCCACTGCTGGACAGTATTCCCGAAGTTTTTTATCAGCAAGAAGATTTATATATCTCCCGCCAGTGGGGAATCAGTACCGAAGAATGGCTCGGATATCGCCGCGCAGTATCCGAAGCCACAGTCCTCGCAGAATTGGGCTGTAACTGGGTCAATCCACCGTTTGGGTTTGATGATAATGTCAATGCAGTTTCAACCCCCACCAAACCCCGTGTACCTACCTTAGCGATGGTAGATGGTTCTCTCGTCTATTGGTTCTTGGAACAATTGCCTGCAGATGCGCGGGAGCAAATTCTCAATCCGATTTTAGCCGCGTGGGAAGAGTTGCGGGTGGCGGGAATTCCCATCGTCGGCTATTTGAGTGCGTCTCGGAGTATCGACAATCTCAATTTTTTGCGTTTATTAAATTGTCCCCACGAGGTACCGGATTGTCCGCTATACTGTGGCGGTGAAACGAAATTTCCCTGTCAGCAGTTTGAAGGGGTGCGGGATACGACTTTGTGGAATACGCAGTTATCACCAGGACAACGGAGCTGTTGGTGGAAGAGTACTTCCAGGATTTTAGATTATTACGATGACACTCAGAAAGTCTATTTCTGCTATCTCAATGTCGGAACAGAAATTGCGCGGGTAGAAGTTCCGGCTTGGGTGGCACAGGATGAGGAATTAGCGGGGATGACTTTGAGTTTGATTATCGCTCAGGTGAATAAGGGTTATGGCTATCCTGTAGCGTTAGCGGAGGCTCATAATCAAGCGGTGGTGAGGGGTGCAGATCGATCGAGTTTTTTCGCTTTATTAGAACGAGAACTGATCAAAAACGGCATCAAAAACATCGGTACATCTTACAAAGAGACTAGAAAACGCGGTAGTGTGGCGTGATGTGGTGGATAGTGGATAGTGAGAAATTATTGAGTTCGGCTTAAACCACCGTTGCACCCTAATCAACCATTCACTATTCACTATTTCTTAGATATTTGACGCTGAAGACTAGCCACCAACTTAGGCTTGAGAATTTCCAGCTCTTCCTTGAGACATCGTTTGCTTTCCTTAATTTGTCCTGGTGTCATCGGTGTGGTTTGACTTTCGCCCAACCATTGTTTGAGCAGTTGAATTTTCTTATCAGGAATTTTGCCACTAATTAAACAAACACACCGCTCATCACCTTCGAGTGCAAATAATAATAATCGATAGATACCTGTCTGAGTGAGAATTTGCAGTGTTTCTTCGCCGATTGACTTCTTGAGATCTAGGTAACATGGTAACATCCGATGTTGTTTCTCGTCTTTATAGAGTGTCGTCAACCATAACAGCATGGGATGAGGCGAACCGACAAATAGAAATTGAGAATGCGGTTTATTGTTCTGATATTTTTCGATATCGGTGCGAGATAACATGATTGATAGCGTGACTAATTGATTACCTGCATACTGAATTAATTTGGGGAAAACGATTTCAGCTCTAGGCTTATCTTTTGGCCAAGTAATTTGACGACAAATATCGTCGGCGGTAGGTGGTTTAAGTTCGTCAGAATTACCTTTTTTAGTGGGTGGTGGTAATAGTTGAATTGAAGCTTTATCGATTTGTTCGAGAGTTTTTAGTAGTTCAGTTACTGTCAGCGGGCGTTGCTCGGCTGTTTTTGCCATACATTTATTGACGACATCCATCAATTCCTGTGGCAAGTTTAGGTTAGCTTTTACTTCACTAAATAACTTTGGTGCTTGCTGATGGTGGCACTGAAACCAACCTTCAAAGGAACTAGCTTTTGGTTTTAAGGGGAGTTCGCCTGTGAGCATCTGGAACATCATAATTCCCAGGCTATAAATATCCGCCCGATTATCGAGAGATTTGCCATCCATTTGTTCTGGTGAACAATAAGCTGGAGTTCCCATAAATCCAGTTGGAGAGTCATCAGATTTGAGTAAGGCGATGCCAAAATCGAGAACTTTAACTAGTTCGCCGAGGGTGGCATCTTTGATGACGATAATGTTGCTCGGTTTAATATCTCGATGCACAACCTGGGTAACATTACCCTCGATTTCAATCCCATCATGAGCGCATTGTAAACCCAGACAAATCTGCCGCATGAAGCTAAAAAACCTCGGTAGTGGCATGGGCTTATTTTGCATCACATCTTTGAGACTATCCCCTTTGAGATATTCCATCACATAGAAGGGCATTTCCTCTTCATCAACACCATAGTCGCGCACTTTGATAATGTGAATACTTTTTTCGCCGAGTAATGCGCTGACGGTGGCTTCGCGCATGAATCTATCGCGCACTCGCTGAGTCATTTTTGCTCGCGACAAAAATTTAACTGCTACAATTACGCCACCCAAGAGTGTATCTTTGGCTTGATACACTTGTCCCATTGATCCTTTCCCCGCTATCTCCAATAGTTGATAGCGTTGAACTAGCATCCGCCCATATTGTTCATCTCTCACGCAATCGATGCCTCCATGATGCTCAATAATGAGACTGGGAAATTATTAGTATTTGTCGATCGAAAATCAAAGTTGAACATCAAAGCATGGGAGATGGGAGAAATATAACTTTAGTCGGCAATGCGCTTACTTTTAATATACCCAATTCACTCCCAGTGATGGACATCACCGAGTAGGATTGGCTGCTTTGCTCCGGTGGCAGCGGGTAGGTTGCCAGGAATTTGATGATGTCGCCAGTAAGCCAAGACAGCGAAGGCAATCGCTTCTTTTGCATCTCCGTCTACTCCAGCCTCATCTGTAGTCACAATTGGGATATTTTGTAAATGATGTTGAATCCGTTGCCGTAGATACAGATTTCGACTACCACCACCACACAATAGTATTCTATCTGGTAGTTGTGGTAAAAAACGACGATAGCTATCTGCTATACTACTAGCTGTCAGATCGGCGATCGATGCTAATAAATCTGCGGGTGTGAGCTGATAGCCTGCGGCATCGGCGATACAATTTTGGAGATACTCGTGCCCGAATAGCTCTCTCCCCGTTGATTTGGGGGGTGGCGCGCTAAAATATTCGTGTTCTAACCAGGTTTGAACTAATGGTGTACGGACGTTACCTGTCGCCGCCCATGCGCCATCTCGATCGAATGTTAATTCACCTTGACTGAGCTGGTTGACAGCTAAATCGAGTAAACTGTTGCCAGGACCAGTATCCCAACCACAGACTTGATCTTCCCAATTAGCCTGACTCTGGGGTGGTAAATAAGTAACGTTACCAATCCCACCAATATTCTGCACGCAGCGATGTTCGAGCTTATCGCCCAATAAATAAGCGTCGGGTTTGGGCACTAACGGCGCACCCTGTCCACCAGCGGCGATGTCGGCAGCGCGGAAGTTGTCAATGGTGGTAATTTTGGCGATCGAGGCGATCAATTCCCCCCTCCCAAGCTGGAGGCTGTACCCCATACTTTCAGCCGTTGTCGGGCGATGGAAGACCGTTTGACCGTGGGAACCGATTAGCGTTGCTGGGGCTTGGTTCGTTTGAATCTCAATCGCCGCCGCCCCAAAACACCGCGCTATTCCATCATCTAATTCGGCGAATTCAGCCATCGACAATCTTTCACCGCCACAGACAGCGAGAATGGCTGATCGAATCTGCTCAGGATACGGATAAGTCTCCGCCGCCAATAACTCCACCCGCAGATCGAGCGTCGTACCGCTAATTTCTACCAACGCGGCATCGATCCCATCTACCGATGTTCCACTCATTAAGCCAATTACTTTCATCATTCACCCCTCAAACCAAGTATCTGAAAAATCTTATTGATCGCCCTAAATCATTGACCAAAACCCTATTCCCTATTCCCTATCCCCTATTCCCCATCTAAAATAGACAAGTTACTCTCTTGCCATGTTATACTTGAAAGGCTGTGGGTCAACTAGATAACTCACCTATATTAACAGTTAAACTGCTTCAAAATGATCAAAATACGCCTCAAAAGATTTGGTAAAAAACGCGAAGTTAGTTACCGTCTAGTAGCAATGCAAAGCACTTCCAGACGCGATGGTCGTCCATTGGAAGAGCTAGGCTTCTACAACCCCAGAACTGACGAAGTTCGTCTCGAAACTGAAGCGATCCTCAAAAGACTCAGTCAAGGTGCCCAGCCTACTGAAACCGTGCGCCGGATTCTAGAGAAAGCGAATGTCATCGAACGCAAAGAGATCGCATACAAAGGTACCTAAGTAACGTGACAGTTTCGACCCAACCATCCAATTTGCCCGATTACGAGCAATTGGTCAAATTCTTATTCCAACCATTTTTGAGTGCGCCAGAAGCGATTGGGGTCGATTGTGAATACACAGTCGATCGACATCGGATCTGGATTCGCGTCGCTGTAGCTACACCTGATCGAGACACTGCTTTCGGTCGGGGCGGACGAAATATCCAAGCAATTCGGACAGTTCTCCAAGCAGCAGCGACAGCGGTTGGTCAATCCATTAATCTCGATGTCTATGGTAGCAGTTCTAGCTCCAGACAGTCAGATTCCGCCGATAATGGCGAATCTCGCGGTTCTGGAATTAGACCTACTCGCACTCCACCCCCCAGTCGTCGCTCTGCCGATGATGGAGATGCTCCAGAAGAAAAGGCGAGTCCACGTTCCAACGTACCGCCACCACGCCGTAAATAATTATATTTCTGACCCCCTAATTTAGTTAACAAGTAACAGGGGGTAGTTTTCCGTTTCAAAAATTATCAATTAATCATCCCATTGTCACCTGTTGGGTTGCAATAAGTGCTGCTAAACCAATCGCACCGCGCTGAGAACCGTGATAATTGGACATGCCGAGCCAAATTCGATCGCTCCCGCGCTGGTGGCGATAAAAGCGGGGTGAAGCATTGATATAGACAGAAGCACTATTGATTCCGGCGACAAATTGTTGAGTTTCTAGGTAAGAATCGGTGACAATACAATCAGCATGACCACTACTATATTTATCAATTGTGGCGATCGCTTCATCCACGCCTTGAACAGATTTAAAGGCGATAACTTTACGTAAATAAGGATGATGCCATTCCCCATCCTGGGCTAATTGTAAGTATTCCCCATAATTGTTCACCAATTCTCGATCGCCACGTAATAGAAAGCCTTTCTCCTTTAAATTCTTCCACAACATGATCAGAGAAGTCGATCCGCGATTGGTATGAATCAATACCTTCTCGATCGCATTTACCGCATCCGGTTCGCCCACATGACTATCGCAAATCGCATGACGCACCAGCTCCATATCGCCATTTGCGCCCCAGTATAAATAACAATTGCCGATCGCCGCAGGTAAAATCGATACTGTTGCCTGTTGCGTCACCTGATGAATCAAACTCGGTCTACCATAGGGAATAACCAAATTAACCTGCTGAGTGTGGGTTAATAGCTCGTATAACAGCCCAGGATTGGCATCGATGAGCTGGACAGCATTCTGTGGAAAATCAACTTGTTCTAAGCCTGTTCTAAGGGCAGTCTCGATCGCTAGGTTCGTATTTTGCGCCTCTGCGCCACCACGAAGAATCAGACTATTACCTGTCTTGAGTGTCATTCCCGCTGCAATGATTGCCAATTCTGGCAACGCCTCATAGATAAAGGCTACGGTACCTAAAGGTTTAACCTGACTATAATGATGTCGATCGCTTTCTTGGGAGCCGATATCATTACTACCATACATCGAGGAAATCTCACCCAGCCGATGTAGTAAGTCGATATAACGCTGGAGCCGTTCGGGAGTGAGCTTCAGCCAATCTAGTAGTAGATCGGAGATACCTAATTCTCGACTAGCTTCCAAGTCGAGAGTATTAGCTTCGAGAATATCGTTGAAAGCCCACCTTAGAGCCGTTGCCATCGATCCAATCGCCTGTTCTCGTTGCTTGCTATTCGTCAACGAGAGATATCGTCCAGCTCGATCGGACTGATGCAATATACTGGCTAGGCTGGGGTTGACACTCGCATGTTCCATAGGGAGTTCTTAACCTTGGTCAAATAACCAGATCGTGATGATGGTAAAAGACAATAGATAGCTATCGTTACTCATAGTACAAGATTTACCCCCCTCCCAGTATCAAATTAGATATCTGGAGCAGTGAGTGAATAGTGGATAGTGAATGGGTTATTAGTATGTAACGGTGATGGTGATTAGTTTATTTGCTAGCTGTTATGAGAGTAAGATCGGACTAGCTAATGTTACTTTACCTGAGCACAATAAAAAAGCCTCCCAATTAGGAGACTTCTTCACTAGTCTTTGTGGTTGAAGACCATCGATTTAATAAGCGGGAGACGCGATTCGAACGCGCGACATCAACCTTGGCAAGGTTGCGCTCTACCACTGAGCTACACCCGCAAACACATGGTTTTTTGACCACACCTATAACTATCGCAGGGTTTTGATGGTTTGTCAATACCTTAGGTGAAATTAGTTGGAGAGATTGGTGGGGACAGATCACCGACTTCTGGGAGAAGTCGGTGATCTTGCGTTGTTACTATATTTTTTGCAGTCCGACGATTTTTGGATCGATAATTTTTTGACCGAGATTTGGGAACTTAATGGCGACAGATTGTTTGTTCTCAGTCCCAAATACATGGGTGATTTGCCCTACCCCAAAACTGCGGTGAATTACTCGATCTCCAACACGCCAGCCAGTCGTTTGACTGGTAGCATTACCGACAGTTTTAGGGTCTTTTGGCGGTGCTTTGGGTGTTGTTTTAGATTGAACTTTGGTGCGGATATTACTATTGAGTAATTCTGGAGGTAATTCGCCGATGAATTGCGATCGAACTGCGGGTTCTCTGGAGCCATATAAGCGGCGTTCCCGTGCGTGGGAGAGATATAACATTTCTTCGGCGCGGGTGATACCGACATAGCATAACCTGCGTTCTTCTTCGACGGCTAAAGGATCGTTAAGAGAGCGATAACTAGGGAATAATCCGGCTTCTAAGCCGACGAGGAAAACGATCGGAAATTCTAGTCCTTTGGAGGCATGTAATGTCATCAGGGAGACGGCTTCTTTCCCTTCTTGAAGGTTGTCTAAATCGGAACTAAGGGCAGCACTGGCGAGGTAAGTTTCAAGAGTTGGTGATTCGTTTTCTTCTTGAAATTGAATCGTGGCGTTAACTAATTCTTGAATGTTTTGAACGCGCTCTAAGGCTTCATCTGTGCCTTGAGTTTGCAATTCATGGACGTAGCCAGAGTCTTCGATAATTCCGGTGACGATATCAACAATTGGGCGGGTTTCTGCTTCGCCCCGCCATTTATTAATAATTTCGGCAAATGCTAGAACTCCTTTTGACGATCGACCTGCTACTGTTTTAACTGAGGTGTCATCACTGAGAATTTCCCATAGGGGTACACCTAATTGATGGGCGGCATTTTGGAGATTATCGATCGTAGTTTGTCCGACACCACGGCGGGGAGTATTAATCACGCGGAGCAAACTAACTGTATCGCTAGGATTAGCAATTGCCCGCATATAGGCGATGATATCCTTGACTTCCTTACGATCGTAGAACTTGAGTCCACCAACAATAGTATAGGGGATTTGCGATCGTACAAAGGCATCCTCGATCGGTCGAGACTGAGCATTGGTGCGGTAGAGTACGGCAAACTTGCCATGATTGAGTTCGGGATTCTCGCGCAATAGTTTCCGAATTTGACTGACGATAAATTCAGCTTCATCGATTTCGTTCTCAGCCTTGTACAGAAATATTGGTTCGCCTTCGCCGCGTGTAGCAACTAGAATTTTATCGATTCGTTGGGTATTTTGTTGAATCAGATGATTGGCTGCTGCTAGAATGTTCGCACGCGATCGATAGTTTTCTTCCAATTTGACCATTGTTTCGGTCACATCATCAGTTTTACTATCACCAAAATCATCCTGAAAGTTCATCAGAATAGTGAAATCTGCAGCACGGAATGAATAGATCGAATTATGGACTAGTACGCCGTTAGCAATATAATTATGATATCGATCGACTTCTAAATCGTAAACAGCTCCCTCATAATCCTCTTGCCACACTTCATCGATATCAATTTCTTGCAACAAACCATCAATTTCGAGTAAGACTTTCATCCGAGGATGCAAATGGGATAGGGGCATGAAATCGTAGACAGTCCCTTCGATTTGTGCCCGACGACGAATTTCTAGACCACCACTGTTTGCGACGATATGAGCCATCCCAACTGCTTCCCGATAAGATTTTCGAGCAGTTTCATAGCGATAGGTTCCTGGTAATTTACCTGCTCTAACTGGCAATCCAGCTTCAGTTAATTGACAAGCTATTTCCTCACGATTAGATGACCATTGTAATCGATGATCTGCTCTAGTTTGTAGCCCACTGTTTTTGCGGACATTGCCAAACATAGTGAGATTTAAAGTTTGTCGTCGTTGACCACTTTGAGGACGATAATGGGGGAAATCTGGATGCAACCACAATGCAGCCATTAATTTTTGGGCATTACCAATCGTATCGACCTCTTGAAAAAGTTTAAATACAGTTTCATCAGTGATCTTGCCCTCACGTCCCTGAGTATGAAACATTATCGTTGGCAAACCATATTGAGCCGCAAAGTAAGCTTCATAATATACGGCTTCTTCATAACTATCGACGGCTTTGAGAATCCACAATTTATCGGCGTGTTCTTGGTTTACTCTGACCTTAAAACCGATTTCTGGATTACCATAATCATTTTTTCTCATTCCAGTCGTAATTCCCACCCGATAACCACGATCCGATCGATACATTAAATAAACGTAATGGCGATCTTCCAGCGGAATAGATCGAGCCAAGAGAATATGGTGAGGTGTTCCTCTTAATACTTTTTCACCATAACGAATACACCACATTTCTCCCTTGAATTTACTCTGATGTATATGAGTGATTGTGCTAGCGGTAGTGCGATGGGTTCCATCAGTTACTATGACAGCATCACCGACTTTTAATTGTTCGATGGGAATATTACCTTTGGGTGTCAAAACACCTGTTTCTGGTGGCAAACATTGATCTGCATCACCAACAACAAAGATCGATCGATGTTCCCAGGCATCGAAGGTTTTGCTATCGACACCATTAGTAACTAGCAGTTGAATCAGATCGTATTGTGTCCGATTAGTATCCTGATATTCATCGACTAATATATGTCTAAATTTGCGATGCCAATAATCTAAGACTGGAGCATTCTGACGAAAGAGCTGAACGGGTACTAATAATAGATCGTCAAAATCGAGCGCGTTATTCGCACAGAGCGCGTCTTGATACAGCTTGTAGACATCAGCAATCACTCGCCCTTTATAGTCATTCTGCTCTCGACTAAATTCATCTGGAGATAACCCTTTATTTTTCGCCGTACTAATTGCATACCGAACCGAGCGCGGATCGAATTTCTTATCGTCTAGATCTAACTGCTTAACGACAATCTGCTTAACTAATCCCTGACAGTCAGCATCATCAAAGATCGAGAAATTCTTATTCCAGGTTCGTCCCTTATCATCTTGATATTTCTCGATATCAAATCGCAATACCTTACTAAATAAACCGTGGAATGTCCCCACCCAGAGATCCTTAATAATCGTCTTATAAATATACGATCGCATTTGAGTTTGCTGATACTCATCCAATGCACCCCACGCCTTCCCATACTTAAATTCTGCTTGTTGCTGGGCGAATAAAATCTCGATTCTCGATCGCATTTCCTTCGCAGCTTTATTGGTAAAAGTAACTGCTAAAATATGGGCAGGATCGACGCGATGAGTACGAATTAAATTAGCGATGCGATAGGTGAGGGCGCGAGTTTTGCCACTACCAGCACCAGCGACTACTAATAAAGCTCCACAATAATGCTCGACAGAACGTCGTTGGGATGGATTGAGATGAGCGAGAAAATCGGTATTAGACATTGGAGAGGGAGAGAGGAGCTGATTTTTTTGGTGTTGCGGAGATTCACCCACCCCGATAGAGCCTGCGGCTCTATCGCCCCTCCGTTCGCGGAGCGTCTCCTTCAGGAGAGGAGGGGATTTACTCCCAACCCCCTTATAAAGGGGGCTTTCCGGCTCTCTTCCCTGCTTGATACTCAACTATCGGGGAACCCGAAGAGTATGCACATCCGCTTTATGAAGTGAGGGTTGGGGTGGAAAATTCCCTCCTTGGAGGGGTGGCGCGTAGCGACGGGGTGGGTAGATCTATGCCGAAGTCAGTATCATTCAACCACTTTAAACACAACCGAAAGATTATTGGCTGGCATCGGATAGACTTGTTGCAGCTCGAAATTATGACTGTGAGCGACAGCAGTGATTTCTTCTAAATCTCGCACACCCCATTCGGGATTCTGACTCCGCAGACTCTCATCAAACGCAGCATTACTAGGGGCTGTATGGACTCCAGCTTGCTTGAAAGGGCCATATAGGTACAAAATACCACCAACAGGGAGAATGCGGCTTGCTTCGGCAAATAACCCTAGATAAGCCGATCGAGGGGCAATATGAATCATGTTAATATTCACAATTGCGGTAATTGGCTCTCTTGATTCTACCAACCATTCAGGGCTACTGGCATCGAGATCGATCGGGGGATATATATTATCGCACGGAGCGGACTGTTGCCATGCGACAATACTCGCCCTCGCATCGGGATTGGGATCTGATGGGAGCCAATGGCGCGGCGCAAGCTGTGGAGCCATGAATATCGCGTGTTCGCCAGTACCGCTGGAGATTTCCAGAATCGTACCCGTGGGTGGTAATACTTGCTTCAAAATTGCCAGAATTGGTTCGCGATTGCGTTCGGTAGCGGGTGCGTATCGTCGGAGATCTAGAGAATTATCCATTGGCACTAATGCGTTCGAGCTGCTTCTAGCTTAGTATATGTAGCGATCTCGCGATGTTAAAGATCGATTTAATATCAATTATCATTTAATTAAATCAACTCTTTCATTTATGTCATCAGCTATGGCTAATTTAATTGTACGTAATGTTGACGATGCGTTGGCGGAGCCTCTCCTCTGGAGAATCGCCAACGCTCTAAAAGTGCAAGCCAGCCGGCGCGGAATCAGTGCTGAAGCAGAGCATCGCCGGATTCTCGAACAAGCTCTACTTCGCCCTAAGAAAAAACCATTTCTTGAAGCTCTGAGCCAGATTCCCGATGTCGGCACTGATGCCGATTTTGCACGAATCCAAGATCTGTCAACCACAAATCCACTCGACTGATGTACTTACTCGATACCAACATCATCAGCGAATTACGCAAACGAGACCGAGCAAACCCTGGTATCACCCGTTTTTTTCGTCAAATCGCCGAACAAGGAGCAATCTCATACCTCAGCGTAATTACTATCGGTGAACTGCGGTTGCAGTATTAGCCACGATTTTAATCGTAGGCGGTACTAGAGCCAAGCAAAAGATGATAAAGATATCTTTTTTTAACAAGGCACCACAGGCACAGACGTTAGAATGGTTAGACTATGGATCTTAGATTATTAGGATTGCTATATTAAATCTCCGCCTGCCAGTATCCTTAAACTCAGTATGGTTAACACTTCCACCACCAAGAAACTCGCTAAAGTAGAACATTTAAAGACAGATAGTAACTATCTGCGGGAACCTGTTGCCAGCGAGCTACTTCTCGATACAAATCATTTCACTGAAGACGCAATTCAGATCCTCAAATTTCACGGCTCCTATCAGCAGGATAATCGCGATAACCGCGTCAAAGGCGAAGAAAAAGATTATTCGATGATGCTTCGCACCCGCAATCCTGGCGGTTTTATCCCACCTCAATTATATTTGGCACTCGATCGATTGGCGAGTGACTATGGTAACGAAACCATCCGCGCCACTACCCGTCAGGGTTTCCAGATGCACGGCATTCTCAAGAAAAATCTCAAGCCAGCCATTGCCGCAATTGTCCAGAACATGGGTTCTACCCTCGGTGCTTGTGGTGACTTGAACCGCAACGTCATGGCACCCCCAGCACCATTTAAGAAGAAGCCAGAATATAGACACGCCTGGAAATACGCCGATACCGTCGCCGATTTACTCACACCTCATACAGGTGCGTATTATGAGATTTGGTTAGACGGCGAAAAAGCCATCAGTGGCGAACCCGCACCCGCAGTCAAAGCAGCCTTAAAAAATAATCTCAACGATACGATTTTCCCTGAAGGTGAGGAGCCAATTTATGGTACCCAATATATGCCCCGCAAATTCAAAATTGCGGTGACAGTTCCTGGTGATAATTCGATCGATATTTTCTCCCAAGATTTAGGATTAGTCGTAATTACTAACGCTAAAGGCGAATTATTAGGCTTTAATATTTATGCAGGTGGTGGCTTAGGACGCACCCATAATAAAGAAGAAACATTTGCCAGAATTGCCGATCCAATTGGCTATGTAACTAAAGCAAATATCTACGATCTCGTCAAAGCAATTGTAGCAACTCAACGGGATTATGGCGATCGCACCAACCGCCGTCACGCTCGGATGAAATACCTAATCAACGATTGGGGCGTAGCTAAATTTAAAGCCAAAGTCGAAGAATATTTCGGCAAAAAAATTCAACCCCTCAAACAGATTGCCGAGTTTAAATATCTCGATTTCTTAGGTTGGCACGAACAGGGCGATGGTAAAGTATTTCTAGGTATCTCGATCGTCAATGGACGCATCAAAGATGAAGGTGATTTCAAACTCCGCACCGCCCTCCGCGAAATCGTCCAGAAATATCAAATTCCCATGCGCGTTACCCCCCATCAAAACGTGCTGATTTATGATATCAAACCAGCCGATAAAGATGCGATCGATAAAATCCTCACCGATAACGGAGTCGAACCAGATCCCGCCAAAATCGATAGCCTCGTCCGCCTCTCGATGGCGTGCCCAGCCCTACCTACCTGCGGTCTAGCCGTAACCGAATCCGAGCGCGTAGCCCCCAGCGTTAACGAACGTTTCCGCGTCCTCCTGACCAAGCTGGGCTTACCAGACGAGCAATTTGTGATCCGCATGACTGGCTGTCCCAATGGTTGCGCCCGTCCCTATCTGGCGGAAGTCGGCTTTGTGGGTAGTTTCCCCGAAAGTTATCAAGTTTGGCTGGCTGGATGCCCTGCTCAGACTCGTCTCGCACAGGTTTACACCGAGCGGATGCACATCGACGATCTAGAAACTTTCTTCACACCGATGTTTGAGTACTTTAAGATCGATCACAAACCTGGTGAAGGTTTTGGTGATTTCTGTCATCGCGTTGGTTTAGAATCCATCCGCGAAGTTTGTAAGCATTAAGTAACCTCAACAATCCGTAGGTTGGGTAGAGCGACAGCGAAACCCAACTCACACACAAATATTCTAGAAATGTTGGGTTTTATTCTTCAACCCAACCTACCACTACCACTATAGCCATATCGAGCGAGTGTCATGGATGCAGTCATCGTTTCATCGAAATATCAGATTGTTATTCCCAAGGAAATCAGGGAATCGATGGGAATAGTCTCAGGGCAAAAAATTCAAATGATTGCCTATCGTAACCGGATCAAACTGATCCCGATTAAGCCCATCGCTTAGATGAGAGGCTTGCTCAAAGGGATTGATACAGAGGCAACTAGAGAAGGAAATCAGAAATAATAATCAATTTTGTCAGTACCGATCGTTTACCATCCTGATTATGTCGTACCATTGCCCGATAGTCATCGCTTTCCGATGTCCAAATTTCGGATGCTGTATGAGTTGTTATTGGCAGATGAATTAGTTACCGCAGAACGAACATTTGCGCCCATATTACCACCAACAGCATGGTTGGAATTAGTCCACGATCCGGCTTATATTCAAGCTTACTATACTGGCACATTAGACCCCAAAGCACAGCGAAGGATTGGCTTACCCTGGAGTCCAGAATTAGTCAATCGGACTTGTATCGCTTTGGGTGGCTCGATTCTGACGGCTAAACTGGCGATCGAATATGGGATCGCTTGTAATACGGCGGGCGGAACTCATCATGCTTTTGCGAATATGGGTTCGGGCTTTTGCATTTTCAACGATCTAGCGATCGCCTCTCGTGTAATACAGAAATTAGGTTTAGCCAAAAAGATTCTCATCGTCGATCTCGATGTTCATCAAGGCGATGGTACAGCGGCAATTTTTCAAAGAGATCCGAGTGTATTTACCTTTTCGATGCACTGTGATATCAATTTCCCTAGCAAGAAACAAACCAGCGATCTCGATGTACCATTGCGAGAAGGGATGGAAGATGCGGAGTATTTAACAACCCTGGCTCAGTATTTGCCGGATTTATTATCACAGGTAAAACCGGATTTAGTGCTGTACGATGCAGGTGTAGATCCGCATATTAACGACAGGTTGGGTAAATTAGCATTAACTAATACGGGGATATTCGATCGAGATTTTCAAGTATTAAATACCTGCATCTCACAAGGATATCCAGTCGCCTGTGTAATTGGTGGCGGCTATGCTGAAGATCTACCGAGTTTAGTCTATCGACACTCATTACTTCATCGGGCAGCAGATCGGGTTTATCGTAAATACTAGTACTGGGCAGCGTAAATTTAAGTATTAGCTATTCACCAACTCCAATCCCCGTCGATACAATTCCTGGGCGTACTCAGTCCAGGTACCCTGCCCCCAGTAACGAAAACAACTAGTTTGTACTAAGAGATTGTATAGTAAGGCTGCTTGATAATCCGATCGAGTGGTAACGGTGGGATCTGCGGCTACTAGTGCATCAAACTTTTGGTGGAATAGCGCGCTCAATTGGTACATTGGAGCCAAAACATTATCATAGCCCTGCACCCAACTGAGATTATCTGTCCAGGATGCGCCATCCATGTTGAATTTAGGATCGGTTCTTTTGAGGGCGGCGATCGCATTTTCTACTGATTCGGTGTTAGCCTGGGTTGGATCGACTAATTGCCAAATTTTGTGTTGTTGAACTCCCTGGCAGATGGGATAATCAGCTTCAGTTATGCCGACAGTTGCTAATAGCTCTAAATATTCCGTCCCATTGCAGCCTACCACACCATGCGTTTGACCTTTGATTTCTTGCCAAGGTCTGGGGAAATCGCGGGGGAATTCATTCATCATTACACCCCCATTTTCACCGTCGGCAATTTGAGTAACTAAGCACGGAATTGATTTCCCGCCGAGTTGTTGTTTGCCGCGACTTTTTGCTTCGTAATAGGGTTGCATTTGGGCGACTAATTTGGTGTCCGATCCTTGGGTTTTAATTAATGCGGTGATACTAATCGTTTCCCCCTGGGAATTGCGGGCAACTAGGCGATTTGGGAGATATTTATTGTCTTGAGTCAAACTTCCCCCATCGAGTTGTTCGACAGAATGTTCCTGCACCATCAACCACCGATAACCGCACTCTTTTAAGGCTTTGATATATTCATACAAAACATCTGGATGGTTGGGGAGATGCATTTCTGGCGGTGAGAAACCTTTGACTCGTTGCAACGCTTCGATCCCAAATAGTGCCGCAAAATGATGTTGCCATGCTTGGATCTGTAATTTGATATCGGGAGTCGGTGTTGAAGGTACCACCGCATGGCTCCACATCGTCCCCAGCCACTCGACATGAGGTTGATACTGTTTGTTGCAAGTAATTCGTTTGAGGTGGTCTAGCACGTCATTTCGCCCCATCTGCTGCAATCCCCACAACAGGTTCCCTGAATAGTCCAACATGATCCGAGGATTGCAACCTTGGGCGACTAAATCGGGGATAAATTCACCCATCCGCTCATAGCACCAAGCAAAGACACCTGCATTATGATTGTCACCTTCGCCTTGATGCTCGAACATGTATTGAAGGTGTCCGATAAGTTCGCCCTGTGAGCCAGCCGGAATCGTCGGTTGGTGCATATGTAGAGCGCACGCAAACCCTGCCGTCATCTCGGCTAATCGCAGATTGCTGGTAGGCAGAAAGACTAGTTCGGAATGGTTGACAGCGGCGTTAATCTCAGATTCCCGTCCGCAGATACTGGGTAGTTCAGAGCCGATTTTGGCTAACTCGGATATGGAGGATGGAGTAGAAATCATGAATGGCTCCGAAGCTGACGATCGATTCACCATACCAAACTACATCGACACCGAATCGATCGAGAGTTGGAAACTTAACTTTCGATCTGTGATAATCATCGCAGCCGAATTTCAATCGATCTGCGAAATTGGGGATTAACACTAAATTTTCACCTACTTGGTGTAATATAGTCCGAGTGTTTCAGACTGTCCCCAATCGATTACGGCACTGCATGTGACTATTTTATCCCCCAATCTCAATCAATATCAATTATTAATAGGAACTCCGATCGATTCCACTACCCTGTTAAAATTTCTCCAAATTACTTATCAGGAATTATATCCTGAGCAACAAGACTATCAACATTTGAGCTTGACAGTCGATCGATATTTTAGTATTGAGAGTCCATTATGGTTTGTCACTACATTCGATCGAGATCGCTCTATCAAGATTGCCTGTTTGTGGTTGGGAATTGCGATCGATCAGGTTAACGGAATTCGTCATCCGAATATCTTTCTAATTTATGTCGATCCCAATTATCGTCGTCAGGGGATCGGACTGGCATTAATGGGACATGCTGAAACCTGGGCAAAGACGCAGGGATATACTCAGATAGGTTTACAGGTATTTACTACCAATCATCCAGCGATCGAACTATACCAGCAATTGGGTTATCAATCTCGATCTATCTCGATGATGCGAGAACTATGATTAAGTAATAGGTAATAAGTAATAAGTAATAAGTTCATTTTTTAGGTACGAGTATTGCATCGTTTTTCTAAACAGATAAGTCCCAAAAAAGGACGATCAAATCGATCGTCCCCTGCCTAGTTATAATACTATCAGCCTAAACTATTACGCTTTAACTGCCAAAAAGCTCAAGTGATAAGGGAAGTTTTTCCAAGGGTGAGTTTGGATTTCGGCAACTACGGTAGTACCTTTCCAATTTAATTCTGGAATACTTACTTCAACTGGAGTTTTGTTGACTCTAGCTTTTTTGATTAGGTTCTCAACGCTTTTAGCATCAAGAGTTAAGAGGATGGATTTGTCGCCGTCGTGTCCATAAAGATTGACGGGGATATGTCCAGAGCGGCGGAGTGAGTTAGGTTTTGTACCAGCAACACGTTGCTTTAATTCGACTGCGAGTTCCATCTTTTTTAAGAGTTATTTGGTAAAATTTCGGTGTTTAGAGATACAATCCCAAACTTCCCGCGAGGGAAGTTTGGGATTAGCTTGATGGTACTAGACTATCGCCGTACCATCGGCTGATAATAGCCCACGTTTGGGGCCATGAATCGGATCTTCAACTATGATCGTTTGGTCGCGACTGGGACCGAGGGATACGATCGAAATCGGTACTTCCATCAGATCAGCTAAGAACTTAAGATAGTCCAATGCTGCTTTGGGAAGATCTTCAAGCGATCGACAATCAGCGGTATTCTGGTTCCAACCTGGGAGGGTTTTGTAAACTGGAACGCACTTGGCAAAATCACGGGATGAATCGGGGAAATTAGTCGTTTGCTTACCATTGATTTCGTAAGCAACACAGACTTTGATTTCGTCGAATTCATCCAGGACATCTAGCTTGGTAATTGCCATACAATCCATCCCATTGATGCGGACAGCATAACGACCGATTACGCCATCGAACCAGCCACAGCGACGCTTCCGCCCCGTTGTGGTGCCAAATTCAGCACCGCGTTCGCCGAGCGCATCACCATCGCTATCTCCTAGTTCGGTGGGGAATGGCCCTTCACCAACACGGGTAGTATAGGCTTTGGCAACGCCGATGACTCGATCGATCGTTGTCGGGCCAACTCCCGTACCGATACAAGCTCCACCAGCGATCGGATTAGAAGATGTTACATAAGGATATGTACCATGATCGAGATCGAGTAATGTCCCTTGGGCACCTTCAAATAAAATATTGCGACGGCTCCGCACCGACTCATATATTTCGATCGAGGTGTTGATCACATGGGGACGTAAACGCTCGGCATATCCTAAGTACTCGGTGATTACCTGCTCTGGATCTAGTGGGGGTAAATTATAGAGCTTTTCGAGGATCTCATTCTTATGCTCGATCATCCAGACCATCTGTTTGCGGAAGGCATCAGCATCCATCAAATCTTGGATCCGAATGCCGATGCGGTCTGACTTATCGATATAGGTCGGACCGATGCCGCGTCCAGTGGTACCAATCTTATGATCTCCCCTAGCTTCTTCTGATGCAACATCGATCAATCGATGATAGGGCATCGTCACATGAGCCGTCTGGGAAATCAATAACTTGTCAGTAGGGATATTTAGCGCGACAAGTCGATCGAGTTCTTCAATTAAAACTTTGGGGTCAATGACTGTCCCACAGCCAATGATACATTTCGTTTCGGGATAGAGAATCCCGGAAGGAATCAAGTGCAGTTTAAAGGTTTGACCCTGCACGACTACAGTGTGACCAGCGTTGACACCCCCTTGGTAACGCACGACCACATCTGCCGATTTACTGAGTAAATCGGTGATTTTTCCTTTTCCTTCATCGCCCCATTGGGCACCAATTACGACTACGTTAGCCAAGGGTTATTGCTTGTCTATCTGAATAAAGTTAACACAATCTACAATACTACCATAGGGATGGAGGCATGTCAAAAATTATCCGATCGAGACAGATCCCCGACTTCTTGCGAGAAGTCGGGGATCTAGTTTGACTGCTATAAAATAGACATAGCCCGATCGATAAAATATTTATCCGCAAGGCGCAAGAATCCAGGAAGCAAAATAATATGAAAACTCTTAGTTCCGATCTCGCCGCGAAATCAATTGAGATGTCACCAGCAGCAAAGGCTAAGTGGCTGACGATGTTGAAAACTCGCAAAATTAATACTGCGAAACAATTGCTATCGAGGGTGCGGGATCTTCATGGCGAACCGTTGGCGAGAAAGGCTTTGAAGGGTGATAGATTGGATCGCACGACTTGGGATTCGATTTTCAAGGGCTTGAAGGTGTTTCGAGATGATTACTTCAATGATATTGAATGGTTCGAGCGGAATCTAGAGAGTCAGTGGGGGATGTTGTGGGAAATGGCGAAGGATGCGTCCGATCGATTTGGGATAGTATTACCAGAGCATATTCCCGATTCTAGCGCGTGGGATGGGATTGGCTCAGATTGGTTTGAACAGTCGATCGCTAGTCGAACATCGGTATTATTAGAAATACCTTGGGGAACTCCTGGTTATTTGCTGTTGTTGGAGCAGGATGCACTGGGGAATATTGTGTTGCTTTCGCCGTCGCCGTTGATGGCAAATCCGTTGCTGACGGGCAAAATTCAACGATTACCTCAATATCCACCGTCACCGTTTGAGTTTCTTCAGCCGATAACTGTGGGGACTAATTATCTATGGGCGGGGGTATTTGCCCAGTTACCAGATTTGCGATGGTTGGCTGATGCTCAAAAAAGACCGCTCAGATTGGAGTTACCACAGCTTGCGGATTTATTTAATTTTGCGAGTAAATATCAGCAAGAGGCTGCGATGTTTCGATCGAGCTATGTGGTAATTGATTAGTAATAGGTGGCAATAAACCTACCATTTCTCCTGCGAATCTAGTAGGGGGCAATTCATGAATTGCGTCTACTAGAGTTAAGCCAGGGACTACTATGCGGCATCAACAAAATGATTAATTAAGTGATTAATCATTATTAGTTACTAACAGATTTTATTGCGTTAATTATATCTTCCTCCGAATATGGCTTGGTAATATAGATTTCGATGCCCTGTTTTTGCCCCCACATTCGATCTAAATCTCGATCGCGAGCCGTGCAAGCAATAATCGGAATATTCTGGGTGTCTGGATATACTTTCAGCAGCCGACACAACTCGAAACCATTAACTCCTTCCATCGTAATGTCGGTGACGATTGCATCTGGTTTTTCCTTAGCCGCTAGTTCCATCGCATCTGCGGCGTTATCTGTAGAGATAACTTGATAATTATTGCGCTCTAAATAAAGAGTCATCAATTCTCTTTCAGATTGACTATCTTCGATAATTAAAATTTTCTTCATGTCTGTGATTTTTTAAACTTATTAAATAATATGAGATGATCTAGTCCACAAGCAAGAGTGTATGATAATTCTAGTCTGAGGCTATGTGTGTACTTTTGTAGAAAGTAGAGTATTTAAAGAATTATTGTACGGATGATGCCGCTAAAGAATTAAATTAGTTGAATGAAGCTCTGAGTGAATGCTTCCAGATATAATCAACATGGAAACCAGATCTTTACGAGAGGATCTAAAACCTGTGTGGATAAATTCTCATGCTGACCGATCGAGTTAAAGAACTAATTGCTAGAGCTAGAATTGTGAGCTTTGCTAGTTGGGAATCCCATCCCGCTGAGAGTATCGCCATTTTCCAAGCCGCCGAGGATGCCAGAGTCTATCTTACCGATGAAGATTACGCCAAAATTGTGGCACTATCACCCCAAACTTCTAGCTTAATCTCGATCGCGCAATTACTACGAGATCGAGTCGTCGAAATCGTCGATGAAGCCAGAGTCGAAGTATTCAGCCAATTTCCCCATATTGCCGAGCCAGGTGGCGGACTTTATCCCCCCGAACGCGCCGAAGCTTGTTGGCGAGACTTCTGGCATTATCTCCGCCCGATTACATACGGAATTAGTGGCGGTTACTCCGAATACACGAGCGCGGAAGGATTGGAAAATATGCGGATCCTGTATGAAGAATTACAAGTTCCCCTAGATGCGATGACAGTCGGACTCGAAGGGATGAAGACAGCCAGTCTCAAACGGATCGATCCGAGTCAACATTCGATCGTCAGTCCCTATTTTGACCATCTTATCAACCAATTAAAATCCTTCACAACCAGCCATGAATGACCCTCAATCCCTACGAATGTTACTTTCCCATAACTTCGACCTGAAAGATGGAACTACCCCCGCCCTGAGTCGGGAAGCCTTCACTCAGATATTTATTGATGGCTTCAGTTCGTACCTAGAAGTCAAATGTCGTCAAGTAGACAATCCGCACTGGATTGTTGAAGTTGTCTGTTTAGCTGGATTCCTGACACCGCAACAAGTGGGTGAAAAGTGCGCCCAAATTCTCTCGAATAGTCGGAAACAATCGCTGGGAAGCATTGATTTTGACACATTAATTTTAGGTGGCATCAAAACCACTCCCGCCACCAGTAATTCCCCCGACGCATTACAACCCAATCAATGGGGCGTAGATGTCGTAGAAACTAAGTCTGGCGAACAATTCCTGCGATCGATCTCCTGGGATACTACGATCGCGGGTAAACCCGTTGACAGCATTTTCAAAGTTGAATCGATCGGTAAATAGGGCTTGCTGAATAAGTCAATAAAATGGCATTCAATTCGATCGATCGAATTGAATCCATCAGCAATTAGGAGCCGATCGGCATCAGTTATAATTTTTATTAATCATCCAAACTCAAATATCACAAAAAAAGTGTCGA
>JANYDE010000140.1 GCA_025359915.1 Chamaesiphon sp. 336R_metabinner_41
TGGGTTGAGCCTCGTTGGCGGAGCCTCTCTGCGTTGGCGATAGCCTGCCGTAGGTACAGGCAGACACTTTTGCTGAGGCAAAGGCTTCGCCAACGTGAACGGAACGAGAAAACCCAACACACTCAACAATCGATTGTGCAGATGTTGGGTTTCACATTCGTTCAACCCAACCTACAGGTGGATTTCAGATTTTTCTCTACCCAATAGATCAGCCCTGCCTTTCCAAGGGGATGGCTGGGGTAGGGTAAAAATCTCCGTATCATCTCCAACAGTCACTACTTCTAAATTTAGTAGTGTAGACGCAAAAAAGTAGGGGCAATGTCTTGTCGTTTTTTTATTCAGGGGGAACCCCTGAATAAAAACGCCGCTTCATGAATTGCCCCTACTTTTTTGATGGTATTAGTAGAGATTCGATTATCTAAGCCCCAGCCATGTTAGTAGATCTTGCCCTGTTATGAATTCCAAGAGCAATAACAAGACGAATCCCACCATCGCAAATCGACCATTAACTTGCTCTGCATAAACATTCCAGCCAAAACTAGGTTCGATGGAGGAAGGCTGGATTTTTGAATCTGTTGGTGTTTTATTAGTCACGATCTATATTTACTAAAAATAGAATGGGATGCAAGAAATTATGCCTTATTTATAATCTAACTCGATCGTGCTAGTAAATTTGCGACGAGTGGGAACAATAGTGAGATGGGTTGTCAGTATCTAAGACTAACAGACATTCAGATCGCCTCACAATCGTAAGTATGAAGAAAGCATTGATTACAGGATTAACCGGACAAGATGGTTCTTATCTCGCCGAACTTTTGATTAGCAAAGGATATCAGGTCTTTGGTTTGGTGAGAAGATCGAGTGGCGGTAATCTCGATCGAATCGGTCATCTAGGCGATCGAATTGAGATACTATCAGGAGACTTGCTCGATCAAACTTCCCTAATGGATGTAATCACGATCGCTCAACCAGATGAAATTTACAATCTTGCCTCCCAAAGTTATATTCCCACATCCTGGACACAACCCGCCCTAACTGCGGAATATACCGCGCTAGGTGTCTCGCGTCTATTAGAAGCCATCCGTCGCTGTCAGCCAGATGCCAGATTTTATCAAGCTTCAAGCAGTGAGGTCTTTGGTGCCCCCGATATTGCGCCCCAAGATGAACGCACAGCCTTTCGCCCGCGCAATCCTTATGGTGTCGCCAAAGCATACGCTCACTGGATGACTGCCAACTATCGCACCCAGTACAATCTCTACGCTTGTTGTGGGATTACTTATACTCACGAATCGCCCCGTCGCAGTGCCGAATTTGTATTTCGCAAAATCACCCGCACCGCCGCGATGATTAAACTAGGATTGGCGACAGAATTGAAACTGGGCAATCTTGATGCGAGACGGGACTGGTGTTATGCAAAAGATGCTGTCGCCGCGATGTGGCTGATGTTGCAACAAGAAGAACCAGATGATTATATTATTGCTAGTGGCGAGACTCATTCAGTCTGCGAATTGGTCGAATGTGCATTCAATTACGTTGGGTTAGATTGGCAGAAATATGTGAAGATAGATCCAACTTTTTATCGTGCAGACGAACCAGTTCAGTTAGTAGGGAATATTAATAAGATTCAAACTAAGTTAGGTTGGCAGCCGGAATATTCATTCCGGCAATTAATCGAATTAATGCTAGAAAGTGATTTACAGCAATTAAGTCAAGATGCGATTCTCCGTTGGAGAGGCTCTACCAACGATCCTAAGATTCAGAAGACTGTAAAACTATACCAAGGCTAAACTCGGAACTTCGATTAACTCAATTTCACTAATTAAATTAGCACCAGCAGACTCGATTGCATCCATACTTTCCAACTCTAATTTAATCCTTCCCTGTAGTTTAGGCAATAAAGATCGCCATTGAATCGGAGCTAATTTACCCATAAGAGCTATCTCTACATGCTCTGTAATATCAATATCAGTACTCATCATTAGATTTATACTGATCCCAGCTATCAACATATTTGCAGCTTCCAAATCCTCCACATTAGTGGTATCGATTAGTAGTGTTAGTCGATTGAATTTCGAGCTTTGAGCTAAGTTATAACAAACATTGCAAATCTCTTCACCTAATATTTCTTCATCCTGCAACCAATCAGGAAAGATAATTAAGTTATCTTGACCTAATGACAGATGACTTAAAGTTTGTTCGATGAGAACAGAGCTAACTATATCACCCATTTTAGCCCAGGAAAATTGCTTGACCTGTTCCAATCCAGCGGCGATTAAATCCGCTCTAATGGGAGGCTTTTGAACCTCCCGGAGAGCTTTTGTCATTCCATCAATATCATCATCGAATACATAGATAGCCGCCTCACCAGCCACTTCAGGAATTGATGCATTCGGACAAGTAATTACCGGACAACCAGCAGCAAATGCTTCAGCAATCGGTAATCCAAATCCCTCATACTTAGAAGGATAAACTAATGCAATTGCCCCCGCATATGCGATACTCAACTCTCGATCGTCTAGTCGCAGATGATGTATATTACTATCAGGTGCATATTGTTGGAGTTCTTCAGCATTCGAGCCAGCCGAACCAGTACAAATCAGATCAAATTCACCAGTATTAGTTAGCTGACTGAATCCTTGCCAGAATAAAATGCCATTTTTATAACCGCCGAAACTAGAACCAATTAAGATGAAATAAGGTTTATTAATCTCATACTTATTACGGAAGACATCTATTGATTCAGTCGATTGGGTTGTAAATACAGCCTGCGTCCCACAGTGGGCAACTGTAACGATATCTGGACTGATATCTGGATAAACTTTAAGTAGATCTTTGGCTGTATGTTTTGAGATAGTTAGATAAGCAGAAGCATGTTCGATCGCATGTTGTTTTTCCTGCCACATTGGTTGGCTAAGATCGGCACCTAACATTTCAGGAATCATATCATATCCCATGAATACTGAAGGAGTTTCTAAAGGAGTCGTATAATAAGTCGAGATAAATAAATCTGCCTTTAGATCGTTACATGTCTGCTGCAACATCTGTCGATCGGTATCAGTTTTATTGTAGTCATAAGCAGGAATCTGATAATAACTGATTCCCTCAACTTTTGGTGCTGTTCCTGCTCGATCTAGTACAACTAGATGAGTTCCGAATTCGGTATTAACCCACTCTTCTAATAGAGATTTCCAAACACGAGCGATACCTGTACTATAAAGCTGAAAAAAGACTCCATCGACGACAACTATTGGGGTAATTTTATGGTTGTTTGCTAGCAATAAATCCTGGTGCTTTGAAATTGACGATGCAATAAGTTTATTTTTTAACAGTTGATAATCTGAGGAAAGCAATGAAGGGCGATGCAACTTTGGTGATTCTACTTGACACAAATCAAAAAAAGTACTGCTAGATAATTTGCGTGGTGTCAATAAATGAAGTGCAGATCCATTCGTATAAAAATTCAATCCATATTCCTTCGCTAGATAACGTAAAGTCGTCTCATTGAAAAATGAAATATGCTGACCAGTTTCGAGAGCATAGTACCACCACTCACCTGGTTTTGGTCGATGAGATGGCATTAGCTCTGTGCTGAATAAAATCTCTGGCGCGAGTGCTAGCATTCTCTCTATTTCGGCACGAGGTTCGACCAGATGCTCGAATACCTCAAAAGAAGTGAGTAGAGAATAAGACTGATAAATGCTCGGATCGCATTCAAATTCTTGAGCAAATAAATTCTGACAATATTTATCTTCCCAGTCAAAGTCAAAGCCTCTATCTCGCATCATTCGCACGAATAAGCCATAACCCCCGCCATAGTCTAAAAACCTTGCAGAACCTGGGTAAAGATGATGAAGAATATTGGCAACGATAGGTGCATATAAATTATTTCGATAAACTAAACCTACATCGGTTCCGGCGATCGCAGCAGAATAAGCTTGGGTTAACCAATATGGTGTTTCTGTTTGCACGAATTGACATTTGGGGCACTCAAAATAATTAACTAAATGTTCATTTAAGACTAATGACTTAGCGAAATAAGTTGCAGGAGCATCGCAAATTTTACACTTCATGGGGAATATTATATTTTTTGATTGAATAGAATGAATTTTGCCAGTCATTCTATTCTTATTTTCACCGTTTAAATCTCCCTGTCCTGAATGTTGATATTCGTCAGGCAGTGCAGTAAAGTCATTCGGTTATTTGGAGGTAGCCCTCTGTTGCAGCAAACTAATTTAGTTTCTGTGAGAGGATCATCCTAAATCATGCATTGATTTATTCTCTTGATTTTAGAGTACCCACTTTTTTGGTGTCTGTTAACTGTTTGTTGAGCGCGGCGAGAAATTCTTTGTACTGCTGGTTGGTGGGATTGAGCTTGACTAGTTGTTCGAGGGCGGCTTTGGTGCCTGGAGCGTCGCCTGTCCGCATCCGAATCTCGACTAAGCCACGTAATGCTGTTTGATTATTCGGCTCGCGCTGCAAAACTGCGAGGAAACCTTTCTCTTCGGCTTGAAGTTGGGCATTCTGAGATTGGGCAGTATTTTCTTTTTTGGTGGGTTTGTCGATCGAACTGACGATTAGACTACCCAATCCTAATACGCTCGAAGACAGAAAGGCAATGCCAGAGATAATTACAACGACTTTGGTTAAGGGACTTTTTGCCACGTTTTACTTTACTCGCTTTATTTATATTTGCAGCTCGGATCTCTGAGTCAGACGGGAGCTATTTCCTTACGTTACCAATTTTCAGCTATTAACTATCATTTTGAATCGCGGTTAGTCAATTTATGTCAGTATCTATACCAATTTCAGTTTGGGGTAATTTTAGATCACAATTATCTCAGTTATCACCCAACCTATTGGGGCAACTCGGCTGTATTCTGGGTTCATTTGCAGCAGTTGTTTATCTGCAAACACCCCAGCTATCATCACTCAAGCACCAGCATAAAAATTTGAGTAAGACGGATCTTCAGCAAGCAGAAGTGAAGACAAAGCTGCAACTTGAGATCGCTAAAACACTACCGACGTTTGGATTTGATAACCTGGTGGCTGATTGGCACTTTATTGATTTTGTCCAATACTTTGGCGATACGGAAGTCCGCCAAAAAGCTGGGTATGGAGCAGCGATGGAGTATTTTGATGCAATGATCGATCGAGATCCGCGATTTCTTTATGCTTATTTTTATCTGTCTAGTACTGGCTCTATCTATGCGGGACAACCAGAAAAGTCGGTGAGTCTGATGGATCGAGGCTTGAAATCACTATCGCCCCAAGTACCCGATCGAGGTTACTATATTTGGAGACTCAAGGCTGTCGATGAGTTACTATTTTTAGGGAAAATACCTGATGCTCGCAATTCGATGCTAACTGCGGCAAACTGGGCAAGTAAATCGACCACTCCAGAAGGTCAAAATGTTGCTAAGATCTCTCAGGGTACTGCTGCCTATCTCGCCCGTAATCCCAATAGTAAGCAAGCTCAATTCGATGCCTGGAACATGGTTCTGGGCGCGGCTGTTGATGATTTTGTGATTAAGCGCGCGATCGCTGGAATTCGATCGACTGGTGGTAAGGTGACAATAAGTCCTACTGGAGAATTTAAAGTAGAAGCTCCAATGAAGGATTGAATTTAGTGGGTGGTGAATAATGAAAAACCTGTTCAAGCCGCACCGTGAAACACAAACTACTCGAACCACTATTCACTATCCACCATTCACCAAGTTACATGGATTTACTAGAATACCAAGCTAAAGAATTATTCCGAGAGGTGGGGATTCCAGTATTGCCATCTCAACGGATCGATCGACCGACGGATCTCAAGGCATTGCGGATTCCTTATCCGGTAGTATTAAAGTCACAGGTTAGTGTCGGCAATCGAGGTAAAGCTGGCGGAATTAGATTTGTCGAGAATACCATCGATGCGATCGCAGCGGCGCGGACAATTTTTAATCTACCGATTTCGGGCGAATATCCGCAGGTGCTGTTAGCGGAGGCTAAATATAATACCAGTCAGGAATTTTATCTGGCAATTGTGATCGACAGATTAGCTTGTCGTCCGGTATTACTGGGTTCGAGCGATGGAGGGATGAATATTAATACCATGCTCGATCGAATTGAGCAGGTAGTTGTTTATGATGAGTTTTCATCTTTTTATGCGCGGCGGCTTGCGCTGAAAATGGGACTTCAGGGCGATTTGATGCTGGCGGTGAGTGAAATTATCGAGAAGATGTATCTGCTGATGCAGTCACAGGATTTGGATCTGGTAGAAATAAATCCCGTCGGAGTCGATCGCAATGGTGAAGTGATGGCATTAGATGGCAAAATTAGTGTCAACCATCATGCTGTGGGTAGACATCCAAATCTGCAACCGTGGCGAGTTGTGGATAATGTCCGCAATCGGTTACGGACACTATCACCGCTATTTACCGATGTCGGGAATATTAGTATCCTCTGTAGTGGCAATGGGTTGGCTCTAGCGATGTTGGATAGTATCGCTCAAGGTGGCGGCAAGGTGGCTCAATGTATTGTCGTCGATCCCGCCTGTGGTGAAGAAATGCAGCTTGCACTCGATCGACTCGGAATTTATAATCAAGATTTGGTTGAATCAAGTACCCTAGATGTTTTACTAGTCAATTTAGTTGGGAGCGAAACCGATAGTTTTCAACAAATTATCCAATATTTACCGGATTACCAAAATCTAACGATTGTCTGGCGAGTCTTGGCAAATGATTTCGACAGGCTAGCTGGATTACTGCCATTATCGATTAAGCTCGTTACCAATTTCGATCGCGCGATCTCCCAAACATTAGCAATTGCCAAGGATTAGTCTTGAGTTTTAAGGGGGAAATCGATGGTTTTTAAAAATGAACAGCACTCAAATGGTGAAATTGCGTCAATATAGTCAGCTACTTACACACTTAGACTAGTAATTGACAACTTTAATTCTAGCCCTTTCCCTTTCCCCTAAATGCCCATCAATCTCCAACCAGACAGCCGTGTGTTAATTCACGGAATTGACAATCCCCTCGCACTCGCGGCAATTAGCCGAATGCAAATCTATGGTACTAATATCGTGGGGATTATTATTGCCGGAAAGGGTGGACAACAATTAGGAGATTTGCCAGTATTTGACCTAGTAGAGCAGGCACAAGCCGCATTAGGACCGATCGATACTAGTTTAATCTTTGTACCTGCTTATGAGGTCTTAGATGCTGCTCTCGAAGCAATTGCCGCAAACATTCCTCAATTGGTAATTGTCACTAGAGGCGTACCACCACTAGATACGATTCGATTATTGCGGCAGGCGAGGATTACCGATACCTTGATTCTCGGTTCTGGAAGTGCCGGAATTATCATACCCGATCGATTATTGCTAGGTATTTATCAGCCCCAATTATTCCGTCCAGGCAAAGTGGCGATTATCAGTCGCAATCAGAGTTTAACCGCCGAAATTGCTAGCGAACTAAATCAGGCAAATTTTGGCCAATCGATCGTCATTCATATCGGCAGCGATCCACTGGTTGGCTCCTCTTGTCGGCTCTGGCTAGAATGGTTGCAATCTGACCCCTTAACAGCAGCAATCGTCCTTGTCGGCGATATTTGCTGGGATTCAGAGGCTGCTACGGCAGCTTATCTACTCGCGCAAAAGGGAAAACCCGTGGTTGCCTATCTCGCAGGGATTCATGCCAGCACGCCGCATCCGCTGACTGATGCCGCGATCGTTTTGAGTCACACACTCTCAAAACCGATCCATCATGCCGATACGATTCAACAACGAATCGAAACTTATCAGCGGGCGAAAATTTCGGTAGCGAAGAAGATCGGACAAATTCCCCATTTGTTAAAAAAGTTAGGGAGTAAGGCTTAGATATTTAGATTTTAAAATGACTAATTTTGTTCGAGAGCTTGAGAAAAATGGATTTGTGCCGATCAATTCGTATCTCAATTCAGCCGCCCATAGCTATTTTAGACCATAACCTAATTTAAGGAATAGATATTCCCATCAACCAACAAGCGAGTAATTCCCTTGAGTTTAAGATGTTGAGTTGTTTTATAGAAAACGCGACTATCTGGTACCTTGATTACTCTTTGAGTGCGTTGATTGGAAAATCTTTTAGCAACGCGATGATTATCAAAAATTGGTAAAGTACGTTGTTGAGTTTCTTCGCCAGATATTTGTCCGAGATCGGCAAAATCTTTGAGGGGACGAACGATTAGCTCCGCAAATTTATCGATCACGATATAACAAGTACGCGGTAAAGTGGCTTGAGATAATGGGGTAATTTGGACATGCAACCGATCTTCTGTCAGTAATTGGGTTGGATCCAACAGTTGATTCGGAGTTGTAGCTTCATCCTCGTCATCATCTTCATCATCCTCGTCATCATCAGCGATTTCCTCGCCAAACATTGCAGCTAAAATATTTACATCTTCGGTGTCGTCATCCTCATCTTCATCAATCTCCGCTGCTGATATTTCGGCAAAGGAAGAAGGTTCGACAACAGGAGTAAAGTAACGATTCTCTGAGTCAGCCAGTATTTCCCGTAATACTGGAGTGCGTGGAGTTGGTGGTATTGATGTTTTGGTGGCGGGGGTAGTCGTCAGCGGATCGATATTTCTGCTGGTTGGTGTGGTGTTGGTGTGGGAGATTGGCTCTTCAATAGCTACTGTCGGTAACGATAAATTTTCTCCGGCTACTGGCTGATCGTCCGCCACCGTCAATGGTGCTGAAGAGCGACGACGCAATCGACGGATTGCATTGCTATCCTCATCCTCAGCCATACTAGCTAGGGGTGAGATGATGGACAAAACTGAAGTGTCTGTGGACGTAACGATCATGGGTTCTGCTGCCGTTGTCAGGCTTTCATCCTCAGTACCAACTTTAATTCCCCGTTTTTGCTGGATTAGGATCTCATATTCAGCTTCAGGGATATTGGTTTTAAGGAGGCGACTGATGGTAGAATTACTTACTCCATAACGATTTGCTAGAGATGCAGTAGTATCTCCAGCTTGACGATAGAGATCGACAATCTCCAACTTATCCGCAGCGGTAATTTTTTTAGAACTCATTTTTCCTTTATAGCAGTTCGTCGGCGAGCTAAACGGCGAGCACGAATGGAGTTATCAAATTCTAGCGCGGCAGCAATGCCAAACTGCACAATGCCAAAAATCCAGAACACTTCCATAATAGAGCCACTTTCATATCCTTGCACTCGATCGTTAGCATAAGCGAACCAAGTGTCAGCAACATAGAAACATAATACCGCTTGTGCGGTCATTCGCCAGGGCAATCCTAATTGTCCCCCCCAGAAGCCTAAAAATAGAATTGCGGCAAAAATTAATAAGACTAAATCGCAGAGCACATAAAATAAGTTGAAGGTATGAACGAGTGGCTGCATCGATCGATCGATTGCTAGTACCCATTCAGGTGGACGTACGGGAGCTGTAATTTTGCTTTGACTAGCAATCATCGTTGGCGCGGTAATTGCAGGCATCAGATGGCGATTAGGGGCATTCTGGACGACCGCTACGACCGTTGGCGATCCCGTTACCGCTCCAGCCGAGAGCGTAGTCAACCAACAACCGATCGTCAAACCTACAGCCGCAACACCAATTACTACGACCCATTGCTGACGCGCCAATTGGACATCTCGATCGAGAATTGCCAGCCGCATCCCCGCAATCAGGATTAAATAAAACAACACAAAAAAAGGATTTCCGGCTGACGCGGCAGGATCTAATCCCCATTCCAATTCCCACAAACAAAACCACAAATTACCGCTAAAAAAAGCCCCAATTGCGATCGCAAATAACAGCCATACGGTTCTACCACTAGGAATATCTGGACTCTGCCAATTTCGCCAACACAAATATCCAGAGATCGCCAACCCAATCTCTTCTAATCCAGTAGTTACTAGAATAAACCACACTGGACGAGCAGCATGAGCATCGACAACACTAAAATTCAAATAGAGAATCGCCGAAATTACCGCCCAAATTATGCCCCAATAAGTGACATACTCCCCTCTCAACCAAGTCTGCAAGTCTAATTTATCCAAGGGTGGTTTAGTCATATTGGAAGATATATTTAAGCTTTAATATCTAAAACGTCTATCAGTGTTAATCTCAGTGCATCTGGCATCGATTCTATAATATCGATGGTTAATCTCGTCCCAAATTCTCGACCAATTTTCTGTTGGGTGAGATGATAAAGTTGTCGATCGAATGCGATAAAATCTGATTGCACCCAAGTAGGCAATTTCTCTACAGTCAATGGGTCAAGATTTAATAATCGATCGAAAGCTACTGCCGATTTAAGCCGAGAATTTGCTATCAACAAATTTTCGGCACACGATTGTAATTGTTGCTTCCCCAATAAATCCTGCCACTGTAACCATAATTCCTGAAATAGCCAAATACTGGCTTGTTGTAATTCCAAATCATGATCGGGTTTTGTCAATCGGATCGATCGACTCTGAACCAAATCTAGTGCCCACAAAGAATAATAACGCTCTTCACTCACCACTAAATATCGATCAGCGATAGAGACATCTACCGGATAATGATTTGTGGTCATTAGTTGCTGCAATCGTTCTTGGACTAATTCGGACTTATGACTGGCAAAAGCTTGAACTAAATTGTATTTTTGTCCTTGATAATTGAGCCTCAATCCCGAATTTCGCTCGCCAGCAAAGGTGGATATCTCAATCTCTACTAATTTTGAATCGACGATTGACATATTAGCTTAGACAAAGCCCACAGTTTATGGACGTAGAAAATATATAGTAATATTTAATACTAATTACGCTCGGATCGCCTACGGTAATATTGCCGATCTTCGAGCTTGTTTCAATTTGATCGAAATATTTTATCTAAATTGTCAATAACGTATGCTATAATAGAGTGCTAATGCGGGTGAATAGCTCAGTTGGATAGAGCAACTACCTTCTAAGTAGTCGGTCGGGGGTTCGAGTCCCTCTTCACCCACTTGAAATACAGTCAGATATTTAGTTACCTACACAGCCAAGAAGCGTTGAATCACATCTTGACTCAATTCGCTCGTCGCACCCGAAGCGACAATACCACCCTTTTGCATCGCATAATAACTATCCGCCTGTCTGACGAAATGGAGATGTTGTTCTACCAGCAATACCGATACTCCCGTCATTTCCACCACCCGCCGCACCGCTGCTTCGATGTCCAGAATAATTGATGGCTGAATCCCTTCTGTGGGTTCATCCAAGACGAGTAAACGCGGATTTCCCATCAAAGCACGAGCGATGGCTAATTGCTGCTGTTGTCCGCCACTCAAGTCGCCACCCATCCGCGACAGCATAGTTTCTAAAACCGGAAATAGTTCAAATATCTCCTGGGGAATATTTGTTGAATTGGGAATTTTCCCCCGTGCTTCTAATCCGAGTAAAAGATTTTCTTCGACAGTTAATCGTGGAATAATTTCCCGCCCTTGCGGTACATATCCGATTCCCATTCTGGCGCGAATATCTGGAGATTTATCATTAATTATCACACCATCAAGGGAAATTTGACCCGTGCGAGGTTTGAGCAATCCGATGATGCTTTTCATCAACGTAGTTTTACCCACGCCATTTCTGCCAATCAAGCAAACCATCTTACCTGTGGGGACGTGTAAATCGACATTTCGCAAAATATGGCTCTCGCCATAGTAAACGTTTAAATTAGAGATTTCTAGCATGATTAAATAGTCTCTTCAGTTTGCAAGTTTTAACAGAATATAAAAGTTCAAATTTTTTCTCTTCTAGGTGATTTATTGTTAGAGCTGGATTTGAATCTCTATCCTAAAACTCAATTATCAATTATTAATTATCAATTATTAATTAATTTAACTATCTACTGATTGCGGTTGACCGAGATAGACTTCGATTACTCTAGGATCGCTTTGTACTTCGTCGATGGTGCCTTCACACAGTACCGTTCCTTGATGTAAAACTGTGACTTTGCGGGCAATTTGGCGGACGAATTCCATGTCATGCTCAATCACTAAAATTGCGTGACTTTCGGCTAGCGTGACGAGCAAATGACCGACATTTTCGGTTTCTTCATCTGTCAATCCAGCGACGGGTTCATCGACGAGTAATAGTTCTGGCGATTGCGCGACGAGCATTCCAATTTCCAACCGTTGCTTTTCACCGTGGGAGAGTAAATCAGCTTTGCGTTCGGCTTTTACTGCGAGTCCAATTGTCTCTAATAGTATCCCAATTCGATCGCGTTCATCTCTGGATAGTTGCTTAAATAATGTCCCCCACACGTCTTTATGTTTATTAGCGGCTAGTTCCAAATTTTCTCTGGCGGTGAGATTGAGATAAACTCTAGGGGTTTGAAATTTACGTCCAATTCCCAGTCGGGAGATTTGTTCTTCGGAGTAGCGGCGAATATTTTTGCCTTTAAATAATACCTGTCCAGTAGTCGGCTTGATTTTACCAGTAATCAAATCGAGAAAGGTAGTTTTACCCGCGCCATTGGGGCCGATCACTACTCGCAGTTCGCCTGGAGCCATGCTAAAATTGAGATTATTAATCGCTTTAAAGCCATCAAAATCCATCGTTAGATTTTCAGTTGTGAGGATGCTCTCGTTCACTCTGTACCTCTGGGTTTAAATCGATATTTGGATAAGTAGTAATTGGTTGCTGACGATGTCGGAATAGTTTTCTCAAGCCAACAACTCCATCGGGTAATACTGTCACAACAATCAGGAATAATGCACCTTGAAAGAACAGCCAGACTTCCGGAAATTGCTCACTGAGCAGGCTTTTTGCAAAGTTAACTAACAACGTACCTAAAATCGCGCCTATTAGGGTCCCACGTCCTCCTGCTGCGACCCAAATTACCATTTCGATCGAGAAGCCAATATCCATCAATTGGGGGGATACTCGTCCAGTTTGAATGGTATAGAATGCGCCACCAATTGCGGCAAGTGCGGCGGAGACAGCAAAGACAATTACTTTAAATCCAGTCGGATTATAGCCAGAAAATCTCAATCTATTTTCATCATCTCTAATTGCTACTAATAAATTGCCAAATCTACCACTAGTCAGCCAGCGACACAGTGCATAAGCAAGCACGAGCGCGACAATCGTGAGGATGTAAAAGGTGAATTGATATTGACCGACATCTGCGCCTAAGATAGTCTTAAAATCTGTTAAACCGTTAGTACCATTAAATAGTTTTTGCTGTCCATTAAAAAAGTTAAAAAAGACAACGGTGGCGGCTTGCGTAAGGATCGAAAAATAGACACCCCTAATCCGATTGCGGAAGACTAAATACCCGAGTAATCCGCCAATGATTGTGGGAACGATCAGAATAGCTAAAAATGCAAATCCAAAGTCATGAAATGGTTTCCAAAACCAGGGTAGTTCGGGGACACCATAGAGATTCATAAACTCAGGAAGTTGATTCGCCGCATCTTTAGGGATCTGCAATTTCAGATACATAGCGAGCAGATAACCACCCAGAGCAAAAAATACACCATGCCCCATACTGAGCAATCCAGTATAACCCCAAATTAGATCGATGCCTAATGCTGCGATCGATAGAGCCAAAAATCTCCCTAATAAACTCAGCCGAAAATCAGTGAGTATCCAGGGTACGATTAGGATTAATATTGAAGCAATCGCAATTACAATTCCAGCCTCTACTAGTAATCGATTGTCTCGTCTTTTCTTTGGTACAACAGTCATCATAATTGATAATTAATAATTGATAATTGATAACTTTGATAACTTTGATAATCATCAATTAAACCTACAATTCAACGTTGCGTCCCTTTTGAGGAAAGATGCCACCAGGACGAATTTGCAAGAAAGTAATAATCAAGGCAAACACCATTACTTTCGCCATACTAGTCGTTGCAAAAAAAGTAAAGAAATCTGCAATAGGTTGAATCGGTGCAAACATTGTGGCAATATTTCCCGAACCAATTAAATAACTCGCAGTACCAATACTCAGCGCAGCAATAATCGTTCCAGCTAATTTACCAACGCCGCCAACGACTACCACCATAAAAGTATCCACAACATAGTTTTGTCCAGTATTTGGACCAACAGAACCGAGTAAACTAATCGCACACCCCGCTACACCAGCTAATCCCGAACCAAGGGCAAATGTAAACGCATCAACTTGAGCAGTAGGAATACCTAAACAAGCACTCATCTGTCGATTTTGAGTGACGGCGCGAATTCTTAGTCCCCAGTTTGTCTTTTGGAGAAATAGATATATGCCTACTAAACAAATGACGGTGATTAGCATGATAAATAGCCGACTATATGGCAATTGAAAATCACCAATCGGTAAACCACCACGCAACCAAGCGGGTGCAGTAACATCGACATTTTGGGCACCAAACCAGGGTTGGGTGACTGCGAGTTTAAATGTCTGGGCAAGTAAGACACTAACGGCGGCACTAATCGCGATCGACAGTGGTAAAATAATAGCGATCGCACCATTCCTAATTCTCTCGAAATCTGGGCGACGTTTGATCCACCACATTCCACCGAAGAATAGGAGTGAGAATAAAGCGATCGAAATTGATATTCCTAAGCTAATACTGCGGACAAATTGCTGTAAAATTAGACTTACACCCCAAGTCGCCAATAAAGTTTCTAGCGGTCGTCCATAGAGAAATCTAATTACTCCTCGCTCTAATACTATTCCAGCGGCTGCTGCAACGATGAAAGCGGCAATTAGGGCAAAGAATATATAAAGTTCAAATAGCGGCGCAGGGAGCGTTTTAAAGATGTTCTGGACGACGAATGTTGTGTAGGCTCCCAACATCATTAATTCTCCATGTGCGAGATTAATTACGCCCATTAAGCCAAACACAATTGCCAATCCTAACGCCGAAATGAGCAGAACTGAGCCAATACTCATTCCGTTAAAAATAGCTTCCAATAATCCTGTTAACACTTTTATTAGTTGATAATTGATAAATATAGATAAATGTAGGGTGGGCATTGCCCACCATCTAGAATTAAAGCTATTTAAAATAGCCTTTGAATATACTTGGATACCCTATCATATTTCAACTATCAACTAAACTTTTGACTTGTACTTCCCACCTTTGGCTGGATCTGACCAATCGCAAGCGAAACCTTTAGTTTCAGCTACATATTGATTCCAAGGAATTGGTTTAACTGCTTCTTTAGATTCAGAAACAATCTTGAACATTCCATCTGCGCCGATTTCGCCGATGCGAACAAATTTTGACAAGTGGTGATTATTTTCCATCGTCACTTTACCTTCTGGTGCATCAAAAGTTAGACCATTAGATGCTTTCCGAACTGCTTCGAGTTCAAAAGTTTTAGCTTTTTCGACTGCCATTTTCCACATATATACCATAATATATGCAGCTTCCATCGGATCGTTAACTACTCTTTCTGCACCGTATTTTTTCTTGAAGTTTTCCACGAAAGTTTTATTCGCTGGAGTATTCACCGTTTGGAAATAGTTCCAGGAAGCATAATGACCTTTGAGGTATTCTACCCCGATCGCTTTGACTTCTTCTTCTGCTACACTAACAGACATGACTGGATACTTAGCAGCAGTTAAACCAGCACTTTGCATCTGTTTGAAGAACGCAACGTTACTATCGCCATTTAAAGTATTAAAAATGACTCCACCGTTGGGTAAAGCCTTTTTAATTTTAGCGATAATTGGTGTGACTTCGTTATTACCTAAAGGTAAATAATCCTCTCCAACTGTTTTACCACCTTTAGCGGCTAATTGCGCTTTGATGATCGTATTTGCGGTGCGGGGGAATACATAGTCAGAACCCACGAGGAAGAATTCTTTACCTTTATTTTTCAGCAACCAGTCAACCGCAGGCTCGATTTGTTGGTTGGGTGCAGCACCAGTATAAAAGACATTTTGCGAACATTCTTGTCCTTCATATTGAACGGGATACCAGAGCATATGCTTTTTCCCTTCAAATACAGGTAAGACTGCTTTTCTACTTGCAGATGTCCAGCAACCAAAGACTGTTTCTACTTTATCTTGGTCGATCAATTTTTTTGCTTTCTCAGCAAATTTATCCCAATCAGAAGCACCATCTTCAACGATTGCTTCAATCTGTTTGCCTAATACACCACCCTTGGCATTAATTTCAGCAATCGCCAATTGTTCGGCATCAACAACGCTTTTCTCACTAATCGCCATCGTACCACTGAGAGAGTGCAAAATCCCAACTTTGACAGCATTAGGATTTGCCGCGACAGGTGCAGTGCTGGGAGTCGCCGTAGCGTCTGGAGCTGTGCTGGGCGTGGCTGTTGGACTAGATCCTGGTTTTGTACAAGCATTGAGAATTACTGTACCCGCAAGTCCAGCACCACCCAATAAGATGAATCTACGTCGTCCAAATTGATTTGCCATAAATATTTAACTCTACTCTTCACACAAGATTGATTGGATGAGATCCTATTGTTAATATCTCAGCTTTTGTGTATATTGCTATACAAAATCTCAAAATTTTACAAAGCTTTAGACTAATGGCTGAATTTTGATGTAATAAAATGCCCTAATACAAATACATGAGTATTAAGGCATTTTTATCGCACGATTTTAACCGCTGATTATTTTGAAGTGCAGAATGTAAATCAAAAGTGAATTTGGCTAGACATTATTCTTCTGTCGAAACATGATTTTGGACTGTAGGGGATATTCCAGTAATTTTTGTCAAAGCTGCTGACATCAATCCGCTAAACAGGGGATGGGGTACACTAGGGCTAGACTGAAATTCGGGGTGAAATTGGGTAGCGATAAAGAAGGGATGGGTGGGAAGTTCGATAATTTCGACGAGGCGACTATCGGGGGATGTACCGCTGACGAGATAACCACTACCTAGAAACAGATTGCGGTAGGCGTTATTAAACTCATAGCGATGGCGATGACGTTCGTAAATTACCTGCTGCTGATAGAGTTTGTGTGCGAGGGTATTTTCTTCCAATTTGCACGCATATAAGCCCAACCGCATCGTACCACCGAGATCGACGACATCTTGCTGTTCAGGGAGCAGATTGATCACGGGATTGGGAGTTTCAGGATCGAATTCAGCACTATTCGATCGATCTAGTTTAGCTACATTTCGCGCCCATTCGATCGTCGCGGCTTGCATTCCCAGACACAATCCGAGGAAAGGGATCCGTTGCTCGCGTGCGTACTGAATGGCGGCAATTTTGCCCTCTACGCCCCTAATTCCGAATCCGCCTGGTACAACTATCCCTTGCACATCTGCGAGGTATTTAGCTGCCCCGTGGCTCTCTAAATCTTCGGAATTAACCCAGACTATTTCTAATTTAGCACCTGTGGCGATCGATCCATGTCTGAGGGCTTCGGCTACTGATAGATATGCGTCGCCAAGTTGAGTATACTTACCGACTAGAGCGATTTTGACTTCCTGAGTGGATGTCTGCATTCGATCGACCAAATTTTGCCATTTGCTCAGATCGGGTGTACGCTGTTCTAACTGGAGTAATTCGATCGCTTGCGTTGCCAATCCTTCCCGCTCCATAATCAAGGGAACTTCATAAATACTGCTAGCATCGGGCGCATTAATTACGCACTCTACCGGAACATCGCAGAACTCCGACAGCTTTTCTTTAATTCCTTGGGGTAGTGCTTCGATACTCCGACAGACTAAAATATCTGGTTGAATCCCGATCGATCTTAATTCTTTGACTGAATGCTGTGTCGGCTTAGTCTTCATCTCTCCCGCCGTCGAAATCCACGGTACCAGCGCGACGTGCATATACACAACATTCCGTCTACCGACATCCTTGCGAAATTGACGAATCGCCTCTAGAAATGGGAGTGATTCGATATCACCCACAGTTCCACCGATTTCGATGATTACCACATCGGGATTAGTATTCTTCGCTACCCGCTCAATCCGCTCCTTAATCTCATTGGTAATATGGGGAATTACCTGTACCGTACCGCCATTATAGTCCCCACGCCGTTCTTTATTAATCACCGCCTGATAAATCGCCCCAGTCGTGACACTATTCAGCCGCGACATCGACGTATCCGTAAATCGCTCATAGTGTCCTAAATCTAAATCCGTTTCCGCTCCATCCTTGGTGACAAATACTTCCCCATGCTGATAGGGACTCATCGTACCAGGATCGACATTGATATAAGGATCGAGCTTCAAAATCGACACCGAATAATTGCGCGATTTGAGCAACCGCCCCAAACTCGCCGCGACAATTCCCTTGCCAATACTCGAAACTACGCCGCCAGTGACGAATACAAACTTAGTCATGTTGCTTTGGTTACTCTACTTACTCGATTACTATCGTAGACGGCAAGCCGTTCGACTAAATCATTGTAGACTAATCACCGCCCATTGCTCTGTGCTACGTATCCACAATCTGGCGTATGCTAAGTAGCACGATACATAGTCGTAGGAAAAGAGCGTGAAAATATCTATTTCATTACCTGATGAACTGGTTCACTGTTCTGATTTTCAACTCTGCCAAATCTAAGATCGACACATCAGCCATCGCCAAAGGCTGCGCAGATCTGCCCCAAGAGATGCCAATACACCCCGCAGCACCGCCGTTACTGCCCATGATCATATCCCAACTACTATCGCCAACCATCAAGGTTCTAGCGGGATCTACACCCATTTCCTGACAGGCAAATTGAAATAAGCGCGGATCTGGCTTGGCAAACTGGAGATCGGAACCTAGGAGGACTTGGAAATAAGATTGGATCTTGTGATAATTGGCAAAACTAACGACTTGGCTCGTCGTCGCGGCGGAAACTATGCCCATTTTAATCCCTGCTGCTGCGAAAGATTCGATCGATCCCGCACAGCCAGGAAACATCGCAGCGGGGGTAGATTCCATCACTCGATCGACTTCAGTAAATGCACCGCGTACAATATCTAGAGATGCGCTCCAACCTCTCCCCGTTTCGGCAATATACGCCGCCGCCGCAATTTCGTTTTCATAGCGACTACCCACAGCTTGCAATCCGGCGGGATCTAATCTCAGTCCATTCACGCCAAAAGCCATTAGTAAGGGTTCACCGACACCTGGAATTTGAGCGTCGATAAGTCTGGCTCGTTTCTGGGCGACATTGCGGAGATAGTCCCCAGAGTCTTCCAGTGTGCCATCTTTGTCAAAAATAATGGCTTGGATATCGGAGAATTTGTGACTGAGACAATCGATTGAAATCATGGGGAGTTGGGAGATGGGAGTTGGGAGATGGGAGATGGGAGTTTAGTGCTAGCTTAATTTAAACATCCTAATCACATCATGATGTTAAATGATAAATAAATATTGCGATCGAGCTAATACATGTCGGATCGCAGTGCAAGATCGAGAATATAACAGAAATTTTAACGGCTCACGGTGGACAAGCTTCAACTCGCCACCAGGTACTTCTAGAAGTAGATAGGAATATACTAATGATTCAGAAAATTTTGATCGCTGTTGCTGGATTGGGAAAATGTGAGCAGATGCTGAAGATGTTGATGGAAATTCCTTCGATTCAGCGGGCAGACGTTACCATTTTACATGTGGTTCCACCCCAAGTCACCGCCGACTTGATGGCGGAAAAACTGACTGCTGGGGGTAAAATTCTGGCTGATGCGATCGAGTATCTCAAGCTCGATCCTGCTAAAGTTAATGTCAGACTAAAACAGGGCGAACCTAAGGATACAGTTTGTCAGGTGGCGGAGGAGGAACAAGCAGATTTGATTATCATGGGTTCGCGGGGATTGAGTCGGTTGGAATCGATTTTATCTAATTCTGTTAGTCAATATGTTTTTCAGCTCACTTCCCGTCCGATGTTGTTGGTAAATGATGATGTGACTATCAAACGCATCAATCGAATTCTAGTCGGATATAACAATTCTGTGCCTGCTCAAGAATCGTTGAAATTGGCTCTATTTATGCTGCGAGATATTAAGGGTAGTCAACTGCTATTGACTCAAGTTAAACCAGATAAAAAATCAGCCGATGCCCTAATCAAGCCAGAGCAAGATCCGATCTTTGCTCCGGCGATCAATGAAGCCAAGAAACAAGGAGTCGCCTATAAATGTATCGTCGCTGGCGGAAATACTGGTAAAGAAATCTGTAATGCGGCTGAAGAATTTCATGCCGATATGATTATACTTGGTTCGCCGGAACGTCGTCCTTCGATCGCCAAAAATCTCCCAGATCTCGATCGCTTATTAGGCAAGTCAACCTCTGACTACGTGAGAGTCAAAACCCCCTGTGCTTTGTTATTAACTCGATCTGTAAGTTAGGTTTGAGAGTTTAGGGACTGTGCTGATGTCCCTGAAAACCAGCCAATTACATCAAACAACTGACCTTGACGATCCAAATACTCCAAAAGAATGTCAAGGTATGAATAAAGTACCCCCAAAATCTCTGTTTTCTGGGAATTTTCAAGCTATGTTGAATCAGCCACCAGGAGATCGCAAATAAGGGCATCGAGAGCAGTGTAATACCGATAAAAGTAATCACTCCAACGTCATAATAACCACCAGCTTCGATCATAATTAGGTTGACAAAAGACGCGATATAAGCACAAAAATGAATTAAAATCTGTGCAATCGAAACTATTCTAAATAACTTGCCAGCCGCTAACTTCTGGAGCAGATGCTCGCTAGGGTGTTGATTGTCGCCCATAATAATAGCAATAGTTCGTTGCTCAAATCATACTATTAAACGACAGAAATCCGACTGTCTTGTCTTGCTGCCATGGTCGGGAAAACTGACCGGAGCAAGCCGCTTTTTGGAAAAGTCGGGTTTATCAATAGATGAGTGATCGACAAAAAGATCTCCCATACTGGTAGAATCGATCGATAAACACTCAGTCAACAGATCGTGCAAATCCGCTTGATGTGGGAAGATCCAGCCACAGGAGAACACAAAGAACCCCTGTTAACTGTTCCTATTGCTTTAGGACGAGAATTCGAGCGACTTCCTGACAGCTTAGACGGTCAAAGAGTCTGTCGAATCGTGTTAAATAGTTTAGATGTATCCCGCTATCACGCATCGATCGAGATGCAACAAGATAGACTCGTAATAGTCGATCGAGGTAGTAGTAATGGCATTATAGTTAACGGTCAAAAACAAGCTCAAAGTCTGATCGATCCTGGTGATACGATCAAAATCGGTAACTATCAAATTTTGATCGCTCTACCCAGCACCACGCCTCCAATTCCATCCCAGATTAGATTCAATTCTGTCACAAATCGACCAGATCCGCGCATTACCCCACCGCCAACCACTCCGGTAAATAGTTGCTTACCGCCGATTTTTAGAGAGGCACAAATCGATCCTCAATCCCTGCACGCTACTGGATTACCTGTCGAAGAAGTTGAATATGCCACCATTGGCGGCGGTTTGGGAAGTTTTATCTGGGTAGATTTACTGCGAATTTGTGGAGTAAGTACCGAGCGCATCCGCGTATTGGGCATGGAGCCGCAACCCTACGGACGCTATCAACAACTCTGTTTCAATACGCAGATCGTTCACCAGGAGCGGCTCAGATCCCCTGCGGATGCCTGTCCCGATAATCTTTGGGGTTTTCCGAATTATGCGACCTTGGAGGCGATCAGGGACATCGCTAAAGGGAAAATGAAATCGGGATTACATCATCTCTGGCAAGTATTCGCCGAGCCAACATTAGCGGCTACTTATACGCCCAAATCTGGCGATGTAATTGCGGCAATCGATCGAGAAGCAGCTAGAATTAGTTGGCGCAAAATGATTAGCACGGCGCATGTTCAGGCTATTCGGAAAACGACAGATGGTCGCTATGCGATCGTCTATACATGCCAACAGCCGACGGATTATGCCTGTACAATTGCCCGTTATGTGCATATTGCCACTGGATATCCAGCTTTGCAATTTTTGCCAGATTTACAAGCTTATCGCGATTGTACCCAAGATTTCAAAACAGTCGTAAATGCCTACGAATCCCACGAACATATTTACGAACATCTAGCTCAATATGGCGGCACAGTTCTATTGCGAGGTACGGGTATCGTCGCCGCGCGGATCCTCCAAAAACTCTATACATTGCGCCGGAATAACGAGCGCGTCGAAATTAGGGTAATTCAGTTGCTCCGCTTCGCCAAAACAAGCGGTAATAAATACGGTTTAGCCGATCGAAAAGTCGAACACAACTATGAATTTCAGCCCTTCAATTGGCCAAAATCTGCCTGGGGTGGACAGTACAAATCAACCCTCGAAAATGCCACCACCGAACAACGCCAACATCTCCTCGCCGACTGGGGTGGCGTAACTACAATGAATCGCCCTGATTGGCGCAAAATCATCACTGGCGGCATCAACAAAGGCTGGTACCAAATTGTCTACGGTGAAGTCCAACAAGTCTTGCCGAGAGCGAGTCGGAGCGGCACAATTACCACCGTACGCGAAGCGGGTGTCAAAGGTGAAATCAATTTAGCATCAGACTTCATCATCGATGCGACTGCCGTGGATGCACCAATTATGGCAAGTCCATTACTCCAAGATTTAGTTCAACAATATAATTTACCGATCAATCAGTTAGGCAGATTAACTGTTACCCCTGATTTTGAATTGGCAGAAATGGCAAATAATGTGGGGAAAATCTACGCTTCTGGCTCGATTACATTAGGCAATTATTACGCACCTGTAGATAGTTTCTTAGGTTTGCAATACGCAGCGTTTCGGACGATGCAAGATCTCCTATCGAGAAATGCGAGTGAGCTGAAGCCACTAGTGTTAGCTCACTCGCTCACTCAATGGTGGAAATGGATCAACAATCGATCGCCAGATTAAGATTGATTATTGATAATAATTATTTTCCTTATCTCAATCATGATGCTCGATCGAACACCGAATATATTAACCGCGATACCAAGTACTAGGAACTCCGGCTTTATCAATGACGACGATTTTATCTTCTGTCAATTGAGCGCGGATTCGATCGCTTGTAGCAAAATCTTTATTTGCTCTGGCTGTTTGACGTTCGATTAATAATGCTTCAATTTCTGCATCGTTCAAACCACCTGTTTGCTCTTTCACTTGATCGGGATTAACCACCAAACCTAATACTCCCGCTAATTCGATTAATGTTCGCCATTTGTCTTTGAGCAGAGTTGGATCTACTGTTTGTTCGCTGTCGTGGGCGATAATGTTGCCGACTTTTCGCAATTCTTTGGCGAGTTCAAATATTACCACCAAACCTTCGGCAAAATTGAAGTCATCGTCTACTGCCGATCGAAATCTGTCCACTTCTGCTGTAGTTGTAGATATTGACGTGGTTGAAAGCGGATCGAGATTAGCCCAGCCTAATTTCTCACCAAATTCATAACCAAATAACAAACCATCTTTGATTGTCTGCCAACTTTGTCCAGCCGCCGTAATCGACGCATCATTAAAATCGATCGGCTTCCGATATTGAGCCGTGAGAACAAATAACCGGACGGTCATCGGATCGATATCGACTTTTTGACCATTTGCATCGTGATAATCGCCGAGTAATTTACGGATGGTGGTAAAGTTGCCCAAGGATTTAGACATTTTTTCACCACCGATGTTCACCATGCCATTGTGCATCCAGTAGGTAGATAATGGTCGATCGTGAGCACACTCGGATTGGGCGATTTCATTTTCGTGGTGGGGGAAAACTAGATCGTTGCCACCGCAATGGATATCGATCGTCTCACCCAACTGGGTACGGATCATCGCAGAGCACTCTATATGCCAGCCTGGTCGTCCATTTCCCCACGGAGACTCCCAAGCTGGTTCGCCTGGTTTTGCTGCCTTCCACAGGGCAAAATCAAAGGGATCTTCCTTCTTGATTTGGTCGGGATCTGCGGCCTCGATTCTTTCCCCAGCTCCGGCGCGGAGATCGTCGAGGTTTCGTTTGGAGAGTTTGCCATATTCAGCATCTTTTCGCACGCGGAAATAGACATCGCCATCGACGGTATAGGCAAATCCTTTTTGTTCGAGATCGGAGATTAAATCTTGAATTTCTTGAATATGCTTGGTGGCGAGGGGATAGCTATCAGCATCGGAGACATTGAGACTGTGCATATCCTCAAAATAAGCAGCAGTATATTTTTCAGCTACTGCGGTCATCGAACTTTGTTCGAGTTCGGCACGGTTGAGGATCTTGTCGTCGATATCGGTAAAGTTCTGGACATACTCGACTTTGTAGCCCCGCCATTGGAGATAACGCCGCACTGTGTCCCAGACGATCGACGATCGAGCATGACCGAGATGGCAGTAATCATATACAGTCACCCCACAGCAGTACATTTTCACCTGGTTGGGTGTCAAGGTTTGAAACGGCTCTTTGGTTCTGGAGAGGGTGTTGTAGATGGTGAGGCTCATAGGTGATTAATTTAGGAGGAAATTGACTTTTGCGGGAATGGTGTTACCCCCCAACCCTTATAAAGGGGGGCTTTTGTCCCCTCCCCTTTATAAGGGGAGGGCTAGGGTGGGGTAAAGATCTACGCAGTAACTCAAACAGATCGATCGACTGATGACAGGCAGAAAATTCAGACTCTCAAATACAGGTTAAAATGACTAGTGACTAGTCGGAGCAGGACAATCGCTCTACTCTAAGTTTGCCATCTATTGACTGCAAATTTCTGTATCATCCCAACTCATACTTTTATGACTTCAACTACAATCGCTCCAACCCTTGAAATCATTGACGTAGACCAGAAGCTAGTACCTGTGACGATCATCACGGGGTTCCTCGGTAGTGGGAAGACTACGCTGCTCAATCATATCCTTCAAAATCAGCAAGGGATCAAAACGGCGGTACTCGTTAATGAATTTGGCGAAATCGGTATCGACAACGATCTGATTGTTGCGACTGGTGAGGATATGGTGGAGCTAAATAATGGTTGTATTTGCTGCACAATCAATGAGGATTTGGTCAATGCGGTACATAAGGTCTTGGCTCGATCGGAACAGATTGATTATTTAGTTGTCGAAACGACTGGAGTTGCCGATCCATTGCCTGTAGCACTGACTTTTTTAGGGACGGAATTGCGCGATGTGACACGGCTTGATTCGATTATTACGTTGGTTGATGCCGCGAATTTTAGTATCGATTTATTTAATAGTGAAGCTGCTGAAAGTCAGATTGCTTATGGCGATATTATTCTCCTCAATAAGACCGATTTAGTTGATGAAGCAGATGTGGATTTATTAGAAGTTCGCCTGCGGGATATGAAAGAAGGTGCGCGGATTATTCGCACGACTAAATCCCAGGTATCCTTACCGATGATCCTCAGTGTCGGGTTGTTTGAGTCTGACAAATATCTGGCTGCTCCTGCTAAACATGATGACCACGGGCACTCGCACGATCATCACGATCACGCCCATGCAGCGGATCACGAAGATCATAGCAACTGCGACCACGACCATAACAAGTGCGAACACGATCATCACGATCATGCTCATGACCACTCACATCACTTAGATAATGATGGTTTTACCTCGATGTCATTTGTGAGCGATCGACCATTCCTCCTCCGCAAGTTCCAGCATTTTCTCGACAATCAATTGACTGTAAATATCTTTCGCGCTAAGGGATTTTTATGGTTTGATGAAAGTGATAAATGTCATGTCTTCCATCTTTGTGGCAAACGGTTCTCGATCGATGATGAACAATGGAAGGGTACACCTCAGACTAAGTTTGTAATTATCGGTCAGGATTTGGACAACGATAAAATTCGCAAGCAATTGGAAAATTGTTTGACTACTAGTAAAGTGACTGCGGGGAGAGGATTTGGGAAATAGACAATAAAATTAGTAAGGCGAAAAACCCGACTTTTCCAAAAAGTCGGGTTTTTGCTACGATCCTATAAATTGAGAGCTAAATCGTAATTGTCATCGATACAAGCCCTAATCAAGAACATGCAACCAGTATTGGTAAATGGTGCGTGGATGGAATTGGGGTACGATCGAATGTAGTCTCCAGCCAGATAAACCTCATCATCGATGATTAGTTCTCCCTCCAACATATAGATCTCTTCAATTCCTGCGTGTTGGTGGAGTGGATAGATGACTCCAGCGGCGGCTTTGACAACTAAATGCTGGATTCTGCTGACCTCATCGCGAAATAATACAACGGCTTGTACTCCCTCAATCCGACGCGGCTGCCAATCGAGATCTGCCGATCTAATCGCAACCATTTTGAGATCTGGCGGTAACTCTGGCTGTGTTTCAGGGACAGCTTTAACTAGATCTAAGCCCAATTTGTCAAATAATCGATCCTTGAGATCTGCCGCCATCGGCACAATTGGCGCACTATAGGGAATCAACCCTACCGCCGTTTGGTAGCTTGCCAATTCTTCGGCAAAATCTGGACAATCCAAAACTTGGGCTTCTACCCACAGTCGTTCTTCAAAATCCAGTAGATCGAGCGCGTATAGTGGCGCAAGTTCGCAAAAACATCGGTGGTCGTCGTTCATCATAGCTGGAGAATGCGGGGGGTATTTGTTTAGTTTTGCCTGTTTACTAGTTGAGGTTCGCTGTCAAATTGTATTCTTAGTTTACTCAATCCCAGCCGGAGTCGCGTTTTCACTGTTCCAAGTGAAAGTCCAGTCGCTGCGGCAATTTCAGTGTGAGTAAGACCTTGGAAATACGCCATCTCAATCACTTGACGCTGTTCTGGTGGAATCTTGGCTAATGCTGCTAGTACTTGTTGCTGTCGTTCGACAATTTCGACTGCTTCAAGTGGATCTACGCTGATAATTGGAAATGCGATCTCTTTTTCCGAGGCGATTGCCGTATTAACTTTATTGAGACGTTGAATTTTGCGGAGCCTGTCGAGAATCCGACTGCGAACGAGAGTGAAAATCCACTGTTCGGGAGAGCCTTTTTCAGCGTCGAACCTGTCAGCAATCCGCCAAACTTGAGCAAATACTTCTAAAACTACTTCTTCACAGTCCTCTACTGAGTTTAAACTCTTCCAGGCGATCGCGTAAATCATTCGTGAATATCGATCGTAGAGCTGGGATAGTGCAGTCCGATCTCCTTCGGCGATTTTTGTGAGTAAATTTTTGGCTTCAACCATTGACTGCAAAAGACAGAGGATGCTGTGTTAGCTCCAGTTTAGCCGAAGATCTCGAAACCCAATTAGCAAACCGAAATTAAAATTAGCCTAAGCAATCAAAAAGATTTTTGGTGGGGGAGAGATCCGGTTGGGAAATGGCAGCGTATAACTATGCAGATCGGCAGATTGAGTTCAATCTCAGTTCTAGATTACCTCCGGTAGGCTCCGCCAACGCCAAGATCTCAACTCATAAATTGGAATAGTTAATTATGTCACTCTCAATTTCTAAAGTTACTCAATTTAGTTGGAAAAAATCGCTAATACTGGGTGGGGTATCAATCGCTGCTCTGCTGGTGGCAACTGGCTTGCCTAAGGCTCTGGTGGCTTCCGATCATGATGATGGTGAGGTCGATACCAAAGGTCGTAACTTAAACCTCACCGACTTGTACGCATATCGCGAAAAAGACCAAAATCCGAATGCACGAGATGGCGATCTGATCTTGACGATGAATAGCAATCCTCGATCGATCGCCCGTCAACAATACTTCTTTAGCACCAATGCTCGCTACGAGTTTAAACTAACTCGCGTTGCTGACAAAGAAGCGACTCCCACGGGACAGGAAGATATCACCCTCCGGTTTGAATTTGGCGCACCAAACGATCGCAACCAGCAACAAATAAAATTTACCGCGATCAAAGATGGTAAAGAAGTTTCAGCAACAAATCTGCGGACTACGGCTCTCAATGAGAAAGCGTATATTAATCGACTCGAATCTAAGAACGGCAAAATTGCTGTTTTTGCTGGGTTGCGGGAAGATCCATTCTTTTTTGATGTCGAACAGTTTTTCCGCGTTCGCGCTGGTGCCTTAAGCACTGGTCCAGGTGTTGGCTTCCGCGCTCCCGATCAAGCTGCGGACTCATTCAAGGGTTATAACGTCAATGCGATCGCTATTCGGATCCCACAAGAGTTTCTTGCAGGTACAACTGGCACGAATGTTTACGATATCTGGGAGACAATCTCGCTCAGAGATGGCAATGGCAAATACCAGCAGGTAGAACGCTTGGCTCGTCCAGCCATCAATGAAGGCTTAATAACTAGCAATAGTCTACTCAATGCCTTCAACAGCGTCCCACCTACCGCCGATCTCAGCCCCGCTGCGGCACCGATTGCGACAGAAGCAATCCGCACACTCAAAGCATTGGGAAATAATGACAATCGCACTAAAGCCTTATTAGGCGCATTTTTACCAGATGTGATGCGGATCGATACTACTGGAAATAGTGGCTATGGCAATGCCCTTAATGGTAAAGGTAGTCCGATTCGTGGACGGATGATCAAAGATGATGTAATCGACATTACTTTGAGTGTCTTGACTGACGGCAAAGTCAAAGGCGATAACGTTTCTTATGAGGGAAGTAATCTCGCGCAGGGACACAAGGCTTTAGAAGGTAATTTCCCTTATCTAGCTTTGCCAAATTAGGTAATTATTAGTGCTGTGACAAACCCGATTTTGCCAAAAGTCGGGTTTGTGTCTCAATGATGTGGTAATTGCTATAAATCCGATATTTTAGTGCATCACTATTACTGCAAATGAACTGGGAGTTTGATTCGACCTTGGAGCGGCTAACGCCAACGATACTCCCAGCATTTTTTTAGATCGAACTATTCACCATGAACTATACTTTTCTTTCTACTCTACTCTTCGGGCTGGCGATCGTTATTGCTCCAGCTCATGCTCAATTTTCGTCATTTTCTTCAAGCTCAGATAGTTGTTCTGGTGTTTGCGTGAAACTCGATTTTGGCTCGGCGAATAACGATAATTCTTTTGGTAGTGGTTTTGGCAGCAGTGCTGCGACTAGTACTAATAATCTCCGCTGGCAACTAGGTGTAACTTGGCGGCCAAATCCACCCGAAATTGCTCAAGTAGAAGCCGAAAGAACTAAACAAAAACTAGAAGACAATCGGACTTTAATGACTAGTCTAGCAGAGGCGATCGCTCAAAACAAAACTGAATTAGCGCGTGGCTTAGCCATTTTATTAGCTCCCAGACTAGGCTACAACAGTCCGGTTATTTTACTTGCAGAAATGAAACAAGGATCTGTGAATATTGGTGCGGTACCTAATCTAATGCCAAAAGAAGCAACAACACTGATTCCACCAAATGTTTTAAGCAAAGAAGGATCCATAACTGATAATCAACCAACGATCGAACTTCGCTAATTGCTCTATAAGAAACAAATAATATACTTCTATTAATAATACTGAAATTCTAGCTGGTGGGCAGTGCCTAACTTACTATTAATATTAATTTTTTTTACCCACCTTACAAAAGACTAGGGACTAATCTTCTCATTCGGTATCACTATATAACAATTTAATATTTAATAAATATGCAACCTCCAATCCTCCAACAATTATCGTTACAACAGAAACTAATCACAGCGACTGCATTAGTAGGAATTGGGATCTCGTTGGCGAAGCCGCCGCTCTGCGGAATCGCAATTCATAGCATACCTACTTCGACTACTCGCCCTAATTCAATCTGGAAATATCGATTTGCCCGACCAGCAGTTGGTAGCGTCACCAAAAATATCCGCCGAGAAATTGCTTTTCATCAACAAAAAATTCAACAGCAGCCTACAGCCGGATTGGAGCGAGCGGCACTTGCCCAAAATTACTTAAAAATGGCACGAGCAACAGGCGAAAGTAGTTGGTATTTGCTTGCCGAACAGATGGCACAGGAATCGCTCGTTCAGTTGCCAATTCATAATTATGGTGCGATTGTCGTTCTTGCGAAAGTAGCAACAGCAAAACACAATTTCAAACAAGCATTAGATTTACTTAAAAAACTGCCACCTGAATCTGAAGCCTTATCCCTATTAACCACAAGTCATCTAGCTCTAGGGGATGTCACCACCGCTCGCAAAACAGCGGATACATTAGCTCAAAAAGTGCCCACATTGGGAAATTTGGCACTCAAAGCTCTCGTAGAAGTCGCTCAGGGCGATGATTTAGCAGCCATGCGAGATTTCAAAGCGGCGATTGCAGCAGAAGAACCAGAAGAAGTCGAAAGTTCGGCGTGGGTGCGGACATTATCGGGGCGGTTTTATTATAAGCGGGGACAGCTTCAGCAAGCTGAGGAGCTATATCAATCCGCGCTAGAAATTTTGCCCAGATATTCACCAGCATTATTAAATCTAGCTGAATTATCTGTTCGCCAATGGCAAGCAGATCCCACTCAAACAAAGGATCGAGAACGGGCAATTGAATTATACGATCGATTCTTCATCATCAATCAACAAGCCCCAACCATCTACGATCATATCGCGCTGAGGGGATTGGCGCGGGTGCAAAAATTGCAAGGGAATACCATCCAATCTAACCAAACCTGGGGACGAGCAGTATCCAAGTTGCGATCAGATCTAACTGGCTTCGGACATCGCCGTGAGTTAGCGCAACTATTAATGGAACGTGGACAGGAAAAAGACTTGAGCGAAGCTTTAACCTTGATGCAAGCTGAGATCAAGACGCGCCAAGATCCTGAAACCTGGGATACATTAGCCGCTGCATATCTCAAGCTAGGACAGCTACCAGCAGCACAGCAATCGATCGAAGCAGCCTTAAACTCAGGACTCCGCGATCCAGCCATTACCGATCGAGCAGCAGTTATCGCCCAAGCTAGAGGGCAATTAGAGCAAGCTAGCAAGTATCGAGAACAGGTGAGATCGATCGATCCCCTATTTGAGGCGGGAGCTAGACAAGCTTTAGGTTTAGGCGTGGGCTTATCAGGATTGAACTAATTCTTACTCTTGTCCCCTCCCCGCATCCTCGGGCAGGGCGAGGGTGGGGTAAAGATCTATGCGACCACTCTAAATTTGATGGGTTGCGTGGATCTACCCACCCCGCCCTACGGGCACCCCTCCTGGGATGGGATTTTTCAGCCTAATCTTATCTACTTAAACTCAGGAAACACACTATGCCTCACCACATATCTAGAACTTGGAAGATCGCCATCTGTTGGGGATTAGGACTCTTAATAGTCCTATCCCTCGCTACACCCAGCCAAGCTCACTGGGCAGATTTAGCAGTTGCAGATATTCAGATTAGGGAACGAGACATCGATCTAAATCTCACAGTACCAACAGGCTTAATCGCCCAGTTTGATGATGACAACAATAAACAACTATTAGATTCAGAAATAATAACCCATCAAAAAGACCTTCAAGAATTCCTGAACGAAAAAATTCGACTTACTGCAGCAGGGCAGAGGCAGGATAAGTTAATTATCAAATCAAAAATTTCAAAGAAAATACCATCCAATCTCATTGCGACACCTGATACTCATAGCAACTTATTATTGCAATATCATTGGACAGAAACGATCGAACAATTGCAAATGCACTACGAGCTATTCGTCCCTGGGGTAAATACAGCACGTTGTTTAGCTCAGATATTTCGAGCTGGGCGAGTGGATAATTTAGTCTTTACACCTGACTCCCAAAATGCAGCTTTGATTGACGCGCCGATCTTGCAACAGATTAGTAGTTTTATCCAGTTAGGTGTTGAGCATATTTGGACTGGCTACGACCACATTCTATTTTTAATTAGTCTATTAATGCTGGGTGGAGAACTAGGTTATTTACTCAAGGTTGTGACCGCATTTAGCTTATCTCATTCAGTCACTTTATTCTTAGCCGCTCTGAATATTATCTCGGTTTCTAGTCGCTGGGTGGAGATTGCCATTGCACTATCGATCGCGTATATTGCTTCTGAAAACTTGTGGCAGAAGGAACCTAAAGCGAGATGGCAATTAGCTTTTGCTTTTGGATTGATTCACGGATTGGGATTTTCTTCAGCTTTGCAGGAGTTAGATTTACCGCGTACTAATTTGGTGACTTCGCTAGCTAGTTTTAGTGTCGGGATTGAAGTAGGTCAATTTGCGATTGTTCTAGCTGTTTATTTTGCTTTATCCCATCTCCGTAAATTTACTTGGGATTTAACTATTCGGCGGTTGATTTCAGTTGGGATAATTGTAATGAGTGCGATCTGGTTTTGGGAACGCGCTTTCATGGGTTAGGAATAGAAAGATCCCCTTGAATCAATTAATCTTAACAGGGAACAGGATCGATGGCTACATGGTCGCAATTCCCATACCATACAACCCAATTCTCAATTCTCAATTAATCTTAAACCGATCTTTGGCACTAGTAAATGCTTCGGACATCACTGATTGAATTTGTTGCGGATCGGGTTTTTTGCCACCCATTAAATCGCCAAAATAAACACAAGCACCTTCCCCTAAGGCTACCGTATATGCAGCCGCCCAAGAAGCCGAAATCACACTACCAAAACCAGGGATAAATTTAATCAATTGTCGTGCGACTAATTGCGCAACGAAACCACCTGCAATCGCACTGATGACTCCCCCAGCTTGAGATCGAGTCAATGTTTGACCATATAATTTACCGAGTAGTCCCACCATCGAAACTTGAATAGCGGTGAGTACGGGCAAATCGGCGAAGGGTAAGGGAATTGCGGCAACTGTACCTGCGGCGATCGAGAAGGGTAAGATATAGCGACGAGCAACATCGCGATAGATATCGCCGAGCTTGTCACTGGATTTTCCGTGCGCCGATGAAGTGCCAGTTTCGAGTAATTGAGACATCGCTCTAGCTTCAGCTTCAGGAAGCAGATCTGCTAAAGTCGCCCGCATCGTCTCTAAGCCATAAAATTCGGGCGTGTAGCCGTCATCTGCCAATGTGAAGTCAATCATCACAGATCGATCGAACAGTCCTGCAAATGCCTCCTGGATGGCTGTGAAGGCTCGATCTACTGCTGCGACGCTCGTCGGCTGTTCGGGATGATCGATTTGACTGGCTGGATAAATTTCGTGCAAACAAGTAACTGCTAATAAACAGGGAATTTGCGGGTATTTTTGCCGCAATTGTGTGGCAATTTGACGTAGGGTATCGATCGCAAAATCATTGATTTTGACTGCGAGGATAATAATGCGCGGACGGCTGGTTTCCGCCTCCAGATCGCCGACTAGCTCCTGAATCAGACTATTGGTATCTCGATCTATATCACCTAATCCGACGGTATCAGTAAATACTAATAATGGTAGTTCTTTGGAAGGATAATCATAGCGGGTAGTTGATTGAGTATGAGGTCGAAACCCCTGTCCGACAATTTCCGCCGATACACCTGTCAATCCCCTGACAATCGAGCTTTTGCCTGCTTGGGGTTTGCCGATTAGCAACGCTTCGGTGGTCGGTAATTGAGCGCGAACACTAGCTAAAATCTCGGCTATTTGAGTTTCATCCACACTAAACCACTTACTGACTGTCTCTGCTGCTTTATCTACAGGCAAAATTTGCATCACTCGATCTGTTGTCGTGTGCCAGCCATCAGACAGGCGATCTGTCCACGAATCATGTTTTGACTCGGTTTGATCTGGATCTGGAGGTGCGTTCGATGAGGATTCTGGTGGTTGTGGCACGATCTTGTGGAGAATGACTGCGCTAATTACAATTTCAATTATCGAACACTCGCTCGATCGATGGTGGTGTGGTATTGCGGTAGTAGTTACCCTTCCCAGTGTCCAATTAGACAATTACCTATTACCTATTCAATAGGCGGGAAGAGAGAGTAAATCGATCGAAAGGGCACCCCCTCCAGATAGCTTGTAGTGATGCCCCAAATTTACACTTATTGACAATAATTTACAAACTGACCGAAGCTGGGATCTTAACACTAGCAGCGTTGCGCACTTGGAGAATAGTTTGAATCACCCGATTCAAATCTTCATCGGTTAAATTAGATCCAGAAGGTAAACAGAGTCCTCGATCGAATAAATCTTCCGAAACTTCACCCCCAAAACATTCATACTCACTAAATACAGGTTGGAGGTGTAATGGCTTCCAAACTGGACGAGCTTCAATCTGCGCCTCCGCCAATGCTAATCTTACCTGTTCGCGGTCGGTACCAAAAGCCACTGGGTCGATCGTCAGACAAGTCAACCAACGGGTAGCATTCCCCCAAGGAGCTTCCGGCATAAATTCAATACCAGGAATCTGACCCAGAGCTTGCTCATAAACTTCACAATTGCGCCGTCTGGCAGCAACTCGATCTTTGAGTACCATCAATTGTCCCCGTCCGATTCCAGCTAAAACGTTGCTCAGACGGTAGTTGTAGCCGATTTCTGAGTGTTGATAGTGGGGCGCAGGATCGCGAGACTGAGTTGCCCAGAATCGGGCTTTAGAAGTCAATGCAGCATCATCAGACACTAGCATTCCACCACCGGAAGTCGTAATAATTTTGTTGCCATTAAAGGAGAAAATCCCAATCTTCCCAAAGGTACCAGGTGAACGGCCTTTATAAGTCGCACCCAAAGCCTCTGCCGCATCTTCAATCATTGGTACACCATAGTGTTCGCAAGCTTTGAGAATCGGATCGATATCAGCACTTTGGCCGTATAGATGCACGAGGATTACTGCTTTTGGCAATTTACCCAATTTTGCTTTTTGTTCCAGTGCTGCTTCCAGGAGATGGGGATCCATATTCCAAGACAACCTGTCACTATCGATAAAAACAGGTGTTGCACCCAAATAAGCAATTGGATTTGCACTAGCCGAAAAAGTCAAGCTAGAACAAAATACCTCATCTCCAACCCCGACACCAACCAGTTTTAGAGCTAGATGTAGTGCAGCCGTACCAGAGCTAACCGCCGCCGCATGACCAGAACCGACGGTTTTGCAAAATTCTTGCTCGAAGGCATCAACATGGGGACCAATTGGTGCAATCCAATTAGTTTCAAAGGCTTCTGTCACGAATTGATATTCGCGATCGCCCATATGCGGGGTTGAAAGTAAAATGGGTTTTGTCATTGCCAGAAATATTATGAGTAGATGGAGATCGAGCAAAGTTACTCTAGGCTGCGCTGAATCTCTAGGTTCAATTATACCCAAATCGATTTCAATTTCGATCAACAAGCGGAGTCATTGATTTCGTATCCCCAGACTAGCTTCTACTTCCTCACTACAATATACAGCATCCCCGAAATCTTTTCACTGAATAATTCTCGATCGGTCGTTTTGAGACTATCCGTGCTAATTTGAGCATCGGTGCCAATTGATACAATTTCAAAACCGACTGATTTTAACAGCTCGTAAATTTCGGTGACTCGATACCAATAGGTAAATGGGGGTCGATCGAGAATCGCATTAAAATTAAACTTACCACCTAAGATCAACCACGGTAAATATTGAATACGGAGATCGTCTCCACGTAATCTACGCAGTATTGCCAGATATTTGAAATAAGCTCGATAGATTGCTTGCGAACTTCTAGACTCAAAGCTCAAAAATGAAAATAAGCCAATACCACCTGGTTTGAGAATGCGATAAGATTCGTGCAATGCTTTTAATCGATCTTCTTGATTTTCGATCAAGCAAATAATTTGTTGTAAATAGACAATCTGCTCGTAGCTATTATCTGGATAGGTTAGTTCGATCGCATCTTGAACCTGAAAATCAATCGTCCGTTCTGGATCTCGCTCGATTGCTTTGTCGATCAGTGTGGGGACATAATCAAAGCCAGCTAGTGATGTAAATCCTAACTCCTGCATTCGCAGCAAGATTCTACCACCGTTTGTCCCAGCTTCAACGATACCAAGTGTGGGATTGAGATATTTTTTGATTAAATACTCTTCTGCTGGCATTAATTCCTCTCGATCGAGCCAAGTAGAAAATTCTACGCCGCTATATAAGTCTTTATTGTTGGTACTGGGCAATGACATATTTTAAAATCAGATAGTTATATATTTGATCGAATCGAACAGTGTGTTCGGAGATTATTAATACAGATTTGATTTAAGCTGAACGATATGCAGGGAAAAAAGATGTATTTTCTAACTCAGTTGCTGATACTCCCAAAAACTTTGCCCTATCATGGGTGAGGCGAGTATAATTCTCTCGATCGACAACTGTTTTAATAGTTACAAAAGGTTTGAATTCATCAGAGAATCCAGACTTGAAATGATATAGTGAGTCATGACTGCCACCAAGTCCACCGCCTAAGTTCAAATATTTATTATCTCGCTGCTTTGCCCACTCAATAATATGTTTAAACATAATCGTTGCTGGTGATTGCCGTAAAAATTCTGTTCTAGTTCCACCTAAATGATATTGCACTATACCGCTCAGTTCCGTAATCAGACTAGTCGCAACAACCTGTCCATCTAGCTCAACCACACATATTTTGATTTTATTTCCTAAGATTTGAGATAGGCTTTTAAAGTAATTCATCGTGAAGTAATAAGCATCTGTTGCATGTACTCTATCCATAGTTTCTCGATAGATATCGATAAATATATCTAGATATTCATCCATCGATCCTATTTTTACTACAAAACCAGCCCTAGTTAATTTATTGATCTTAGTCCGGTGATTTGCTCTAATTTGTTGCCAAATATCTCGAATATCTTTGGTCAGATCGCAAGTCACCACATCTCCTTGCTTACAAAAAATAAACTTACGATCTGAACTTAAGTTATCAATACAACTATTCAGAATTGGGTGCAGTCTGATGAAGGCAGCACAAATATTTTTAGCTTGCCAACAATTAGCTGTTAAATTCAAACATTTTGTGATGAATTCAGGATGTTGTCCTGCTCGATTGACGATGATCCCAGGATAACCATATGGCGAGATGACATCATAAATTTGGTCAACTCCATAATTAGTTGAGATTAACATCTGCGAGCAATCTCTCACCAGATACGGCAGGAAAAACACTTTTTCGCCTTCCTTGATAATAACAGCTTCAGGAATAGCATTATATCTTTTTGCTTCTAATTCTAAATATCCAGGTAAATGGTAAAAATCATGTGGAACAGTATCTAAAAATTCTTGCCAGAGGGAGTCTGTTGGTGAAGTAACTCGAACAATTATGGAATTTTGTCGTAGTGTTGAACCAATCATCCTATTAATCCCCTTGCTTTTGCTGTTAAACTTGCCACCTGAATCCAGAATTAAGACGTTACCTGAAATGCCGATCCAATCCGATTGACAATTATTTGCGATCAGACTCTATTGAAAATACATGTTCTGATTCTAAATTGAGAAGATCGATATTAAATTTCTAAACACTACAAAATGGTGCGAAGAATAAAAAGTAACATTCAAATTTAGATTGATAACAATCTAGAGATTATAGATATTTTCTAGAACCTAACTCAATTATGACATTACACTTACTGACATCACATCAGCTATTTGTACGAGAACTGTAATTATTTATTTTCGCACTGGACGGGGATTTAAGATCTGGCAATCGTTAAGATTTGATTAAGAATGGCAAAATTTCGGCAGACAATTCGATCGGATATTCTTCGTGCAATCCTAAGGTTCCAGGTAAAGTACAGCTAATGATGTTGGAAACTTCTGCTAGCGCGAACATTTCAGCTTTCGATTTGGGTGGGCTACTTTCACCGATCGCAACCATCACAGGTATACTTAGAGATTGAAGATCGGCGATCGCCTCAGATCGATCGAGATAAGGATCGAGTCCCCCAGTGACAAAAGCTCCAGCCCCAAATCTCGCTCCAGGCTGTTGAGTCAATGCTCGTTTTTGCTGGAGTAATTCGGGAGTCAATTTATTCGCATCAGCATAAACATGTCGCCGATACATAAAGGCGAGAAAGCTAGGCGTAGTATTTAGTTGGTACAAAAATTGACCGAGAATCGGTGTGCGAATTAGATCGCGCACCACTTTTAACCACGGCTTTTGTCCCCGTGCCATCGTCGGTAATGGCCCGCGCCAGGTAGGAGCGACTAAAATTAACTTGGATACCGAATCGGGTACGCTAGCGGCGAAATTTAGGGCATATCCGGCAGCATGTCCAGCGGCGATGATAATAACTGGCGAACTGAGATACATATCTCGCACAAAATCTACTAGAAATTGGCGATAGAGTGGCGGTGAATAGTCAAGTTTCGATCGACTAGAGTCCCCAAAGCCAGGAAAATCAACAGTAGTAATTTGGAAATTTGATCGCAAATAACTTGCTAACTCAGACATTTCACTACGGCTAGAAACCGTACTAAAAGATGGTAATAGCAGCATAGGTGCTCCGACACCATCAGTTTCATAGGCAATGGTTATTGATTGCTCTTGCCAGCTCCATTGATATTTAGAGATGATAGGGGCTATAACTGGAGATTCACTACTAGCAAGATTAGCCATTAACAACTACCTCAAAAATCAGTAATATCGAAAAAAATTTCTCTCAACTATACTTTTTGGCCTAACTTCAGCCCCCAAGCATAGAATCTCCGCCCATTAGCTCTCACTACTTTATGTTGACATATAAAGTGAATGAAGACTAGTATTGCAAAAGTTTTTGAGGTACGACTATGAGCTGCGGCAGCTTGAGCGGCAGCTTCCGAATTTACGGGAAATATATCTGGCATGGGGATCCCAAATAAACTGACATTATTTGCATGGTAAGCATTTGATAACCAGTAACCACTTAGTGGCACTGCCAACATCATTAGATATAAAACTGTATGCAAAGCTGTCTTGAAATACCAATTCCCAGTTAGTTTTGGTAGATGTTTACTGTATTTCTTTCCCCATACTCTCAGTAATAGCCAGATACGCCAACCGAGCAAGAGCAGTACTATCACCCCAACTGATTTATGAGCTGCCACTAAGAGTTCGTGGTAGCTGACTTTGCCCTGAAGCTCTGCCATCATCTTGCCACTAGCGAGCAAAATTAAATAACAGATTGCCATCCACCAATGCATAGACATCAATTGCTTGAAAACAGAATTTAGTCGGGGTTTTGTTGCTGGTGATGACATCTAGGAATAATTGATAATTGATAATTGATAATTCCTATTTATTAATTAATCGTTGTGGGCGTGTTCAAATTCATAGACGTAGAATAATTCGATGAGTTTGTGGATACCATAACCTAAAGCTGTTAAACCTAATCCGATCGATACTCGCCCCACAAAAGCGATGGAAATTAGATTGGTTTGGTACGATAGGGCGATAGATTGAGATTCTAGCAAAATGGCGATCGTCAACACCACAATGGCTAATCCATAGCTACCAGCTCGTGCCCAGCGCAGCCGTTGCAGTGCAGTTTGACAATATTGACAATAGACAGTGTGAGTGTGCCAGACATCGAATAACACCCGTTTATCTCGCTCTACAGGCGGCAAATCGGAGTCACAACCATCATCCCAATCAACACCACCACCAGCTCGATATTCGAGCCACTGACGGAAGGTGATAATCATTTTATCTTGGGGATTGGGCGTATATACGGCACTTAACCAGCGATCTTTGGTGCCAACTACGGAAACCTCATCACCCTGACTAACTCCGAAAGAAAATCCCTCTTGAGTCGAAATCTCCCGCAGCCTAGGCATATCATAGTATTTTGCATCTCGATATCGATCGCCGACAATGCCATGATGAGACACTGGAACATGGGCTGGATCTGCCACATTTTCCATAAAATAATCCCACCCATAGGGCATGTCGCGAATATTCCAGAATAGTTTGACGACTTGATCTGACTTTTCGTCAAGTTCGGGAATTAATCTCGGCGCACGATTCTTACTCTCAATCGCCCCCTTCTCACCTGATTCCGCCCACACCCATAGTAATCCCTGTGCTGACTGAGTTGGATAAGCGATCGCACAAGATTTCGGATTGGCGCGATGTTGAGCTTCTATTGCTGGGGTTTGAGATTGGGGAATTTTGGCACAATTACCATCACCATCGAATCGCCAAGCATGATAAGCACAGAGCAGGATGCCATTAGCCTCGACTCTTCCTTCCGACAACGGCGCGAGCCGATGGGGACAAGCATCGACAAAACACCGCCATTGCTGATTTCCATCCCGCCACAGGACAACATTTTTCCCCAGTAATTGAAATGCATGGGGTTTCGTCGCATCTAAAAATTCGATAACAGCGACAGGATACCATTGCTGCATCCATTGAAATGTCTCAGCTTCGCTGTGGCTATTAGCTTCAGATTTATCAGCAATGATAGAGATAGCTGTCATGTTGAAGGGGATTACTGGCGAAGTTTACACCCCTATATTGAAACAGATCTGCTAGGTTGGGTCAATCGATTTCGTCAAAAACATAGGACTAGTACTAGCTACAAACCCGACTTTTCCAAAAAGTCGGGTTTGTGTCCTCACAAATATGAGGAAATCTATCGTTCGGTTAACTTCGTTAACACTTGATTTGAACGTTCTACAAATGTATTCATGCCGTCAGCATTGATGCCTTTCTGTGCCATTAAAGCCAGATCGTAGATATGTTGACAGACAAGATTTACTAAGTCTTGATTTGGCGAAGTTCCTTCAGATTGAATGATAGATCCGCCGATACTTGCTAAATTTTGAATCAGTGGATGTGCGGTATTCACAACGAGAATGTGATCTTCGGGAAACTCAGCGACTTGTTGTTGCATCATCGCCATCATGTCTCGCATCCGACGGCTGGATTCTGGCAACAATACCATCGCAGGTGGCGTGGCTTGAGCGTTATCACCTTTGAGAGATTCGGTGCGGATAGTGACAGAGGGTTTATTAATTGCGGTAGTGAAGATTTCTTTAATTTGTTCGCTCCGAGTTTTGTTAGTGTTTGGATCGATGATTTCGGGGGTATCATCGGATTTAATTAGACTGCTATCTAATTCTGCATCGACGCGGGAGAATTTGACATCGCGATGCTCTTGCTCAAGAAAACCAACGAAGTGAGTATCGATGAAGGAATCGAGGAATAGTACTTCTAATCCCTGACTTTTGTGGAGTTGGATGTATGGTGACTGGCTTGCTTCATCGGTGGCGTAGAAAACCCGTTTTTCATAAGTAGGTTCGCTGACTTCCTCGCCTTCTGCTGGCTCTGGAGCTGCTTTGAGATGACGCTCTTTGTTGCGATCTAAATACTCATTTAAAGTAGTGTAAGGCAGACTTGGTTCGGCAGATTTCCATTCATCTTCTTCACCCTCAATTACGACCTCAGGCGTGACTACAGGGCTGACGAAGGTGGTGCGATAGATGATGATGTCTTCAATTTGCTTTTTGAATTTATCATCGTTTAGACAGCCAAATTTGATGAAGGTACTGAGATCTTCCCAGCCTTTTGTATAGGACGCTCGATCGTCATGATAGAGTTCCTTGAGTCTGTCACCGACCTTTTTGGAGATATAATCAGAGATGCGACGGACAGTTCGATCGCTAGTCAAAGCACTTCGCGAAACATTGAGCGGAATATCGGTACTGTCGATCACTCCTCGCAATGGTAACAGAAACTTGGGAATCACTTCATCACAGCGATCGCTCACAAATACCTGATTGCAAAATAGTTTGGCTTGTCCTTTCGTCAGATCCAAGTCTGGACGCAATTTAGGGAAGTAAAGAATTCCATTCAGCGCGAACGGATAATCAGTATTTAGATGTACCCAAAGAAGTGGATCTTCTTCAAATGGATATAAATAACGATAGAATTCGAGATAGTCTTCTTTAGTTAGATTCTGCGGTGATTCCTTCCAAGGTGCTTTCTGTTTATTAATGACTTCGCCATCGAGCGAAATCGCCACAGGCATAAAGTCACAATAAGTTTTCACTAATTGCTTAATTCGCGCTGGCTCTAAATATTCGACTTCCTCATCTTGCAGAGTCATCGTAATTGTCGTACCGCGTTCAGTCCGACTTGATTCGCTAATTTCAAAACTAGGCGAACCATCACAAGACCAGTGTACTGGAGTCGATCCATCCCGACAAGAGAGGGTATCGATTTCGACTAAACTGGCAACCATGAACGAGGAATAGAAGCCTAAACCAAAGTGTCCGATAATTTGTTGATCGCTATCTTTTGAGTATTTTTCGATGAACTCCTCAGCACTCGAAAAAGCGACTTGGTTGATATATTTTTTGACTTCATCGACACTCATCCCAATCCCATTATCGGTGATTGACAGCGTTTTCTTGTCCTTGTCGATCGCAATACTAATCGCAGCTTCGCCAATCTCGCCACTGAATTCGCCAGCAAAGGACACCATCTTCAGTTTACCGATGGCATCAACCGCGTTAGATATCAGTTCGCGCAAGAAGATTTCATGATCTGTATACAGAGATTTCTTGATGATCGGAAAGATATTCTCGGTATGGATGGTAATGTTACCCTGTTCTAGCACTGTCATATGGCTATCGATCGCGGTTATGTATAGTTACCTGCATTGTATGTCGGATGGTGACTTGCAGCCTTTCGGGATTTCCGTACCTAGGCGTAAATCAAAGTACAGATCCAACCACGCCCATAGTTCTGCTAGCAGCTAACGCCTAATTCAAAGCGGGTAACTTAGTTAAACCAACAACCACACTAGGATTATCTTGCTTGAGTTGCGCCTCAAATCCCCAGCAAGCATCATTACCGATCTTCTTCAGTGCCATCTGTGCTTGACACCGCTCCGAGAGAATTTGGGCGACGCTAGAAAGCAATAATCGATCGTTTCTTTTGTACGCAATTTCAAATAATTTAATCGACTCTTTCAGGTCATTATCATTATGCTGTTCGCGACCGCGAATGCCTAGTAATTGCGCCTTGTAGTAAGTGAGTTCGGGATTTTGAGGTGCAAGTTTGATGGCAGCATTAATCGCGGTATTGGCTTTGTCATATTCTTTGAGATCTCGATAGCCGACATACATCCCCCGTAGAGCTAAATATTTGGGTTCGGCATTTTTTAGTCGATCGATCGCCTGCTTGGTATCAGAAAATGGTACATTGACAGCTAACAGCAGATCCATATAGCCCTTAACCAGATTTAACTCGGTATTATTAGAATCGATCTTTTGAGCTTTATCCATATATTCAAATACTTGTTGGAGCTTACTCAATGCGCCTAAGGCACCTCCATTTGCCTTTTTCAGCTCATAGGCTCCCAGAATTGCCAACCCCACACCCTGATACAAATTGCCCCGCAGCGAATTTGTTTTGATCAATTGCTGGGCAACTTTAGAAGTTTTTTCTCCGTACTCTCTGACCTTTTCATAATCCCCTGCACTGAAGGGATAAAGAGCATTCATTGCATAAGTTAGTGGCTCATTTGGTTCTGTTTTGAGTGCTGCTTCGAGATATTGTTTGGCTTTAACATAGTTACCATCCCGAAACATTGCTTCTTTAGCTTTCTCGACATTGGATCCCTGTTTTGTCTTCTCTCCCGTTGGGGGAGGCATCATATTACTGTTAGGTTTTGCTGGTTTGGTTCCAGCAACTGCGGGGCTAATCATGGAACTAAACTGACTCATCGGTACGACAATCGCCGATTGAATTAGAGTAAGAGTAGTAGCGAAGGCAAGTAGTGTGTGTGGAGAGAATTTTAATTTCATGAATCCTTAATTAGTAACTGTGGGATGTGGAGGGGTTTTTAAGAATGCTCGCTGTATTACAGAATAATTGGATTGACTTATCTTAACTAATGACTCGGAAATCGCAATATACTAGCGGACGTGACTATCGAGTTGATGTTCCGATCGATTGTTACAGATATCTTCTCTGCAACCAACCTTCCCCGAAGATGCGGAAAGGGACGGCACAGATGATCGCTCTTGCTCTTGCCCACCCCTACCTAAATTAATGCTCAAACTCAAACATTTGTCCTACCATCCACCCGTGAGCAATCGATCGATTCTCACGGATCTTAACTTAGAACTAGCACCCCAGCAATTGGGCTTGATCGTGGGGGCGAGTGGTTCGGGCAAAAGTACTTTGCTGGAAATTTTGGCAGGATTGGCAAGTAGTACCAGTGGCGGTGTCTATTGGCGCGATCGCGTGTTAAACTCCGAATTACTCCAACAATTGGGTGGGTTAGTATTTCAGTTTCCCGAACGGCATTTTTGTACCAATTCAATCTTAGAAGAGTTGCGGTTGGGACATCCTGAATTAGGCGCGGAACGAGTAGAGCAAGCTCTGATCTCAGTGGGTTTAGCCGACTTACCTTTGCAAGCATCTCCTCATGCCCTCAGCGGCGGACAGCAACGACGATTAGCCCTGGCGGTGCAATTAATCAGGCAACCCCATTTACTGCTGTTGGATGAGCCGACAGCGGGCTTAGATTGGTCGATGCGACAGCAGTTGGTGAGTCTATTGGGCAAGCTCAAGCAGGATTGGACGTTACTCGTCGTCACCCACGATGCTGGGGATTTACTGGCAATTGCTGATAAATGCTGGCAGATCGATCGAGGAATCTTAACCGAATCAAAAATTGTTGACGGCAAACTTGCTAGATAAACTTGATTTTTTGAGCGGCATACAGACACATTTTGATTAAGATTAAACCCTCGCGAACGTGGGCAATATTTGAGGATCCATAGGTGCGAGATTGATAACGAACCGGGACTTCGACGATATGTAGGTTTAATTTAGCCGCGCCAAACAGGAGATCGAAATCTCCAAACGGATCGAAGTCTCCAAAGTAACTGCGATTAGCGACAATTCGTAAATAATCCTCGCGCCACAATACTTTCGTGCCGCATAAAGTATCTTTAATATTCTGTCCTAGTAGAAAGGAAAAGACTAGCGCAAAAAATTTATTTGCTAACGTATTCAGCCAGGGCATCGCCGATTGAGAATAGGGATAGACTAATCGCGAACCATTAATAAACTCCCCTCGTCCACTGACAATCGTGCCGACAAAATTCACTAATTCTTCGGGTTGGACTGTCAAATCTGCATCTAAAATAATCAGGATATCTCCAGTCGCCTGTCCAAATCCCAATCTGACAGCATCACCTTTGCCTTTGCCAGATTGTTGAAATGCTTTGATTTTAAAATCTCCGCGATATTCTCGTGCCAATGTTTGAATTATCTCCCAGGTATTGTCTTGGGAATGACCTTCAACAAAAATAACTTCGGTATAGTTGCCTAATTGTGGCAATCGTTTGATCGCCGCAGAAATATTCCCAGCTTCATTCCGCGCAGGTATAATCACACTCACACTATAATCCTGGGGATCGGCAGAGCGATAAAGCTGTTTGCGGGCGACAATATAATTAGTTAAACATAAGTGATTGACGATCGGTAGGGGACTGAAATATCGATTGATAAAATTAGATATAACTGGAATGTATTTAGGCAGGATAAAACGTCTACCAATTTTGACCGATTGATACCCTGTGATATTTAATAAGTTAATTGCATCATTCATCGACAACCAACTTTGAGGCGGCTGGGGACGACGTTGCCCGATTCGTCCCGAGATGTGTAAGATCGGTTCCCACAGGAAGTTATGAAAGTTGAGAATGATTTTCGTGCGCGGATGACAAATTCGATGCAATTTTTCTAGTACTCGTTGAATATTAGTCAGATCGCCTAATACATCAGATAAAATAATATAGTCAAATTCAGTATCGAGTAAATGATGCTGGAGAGTGGTTTCTCCGTCTAGATATTCAATATCGATACAATGAAAATTTAGCTGTGGATATTTAGTTTTAGCTAACTCGACAACAGCCGATGAGAAGTCAATGCCAACACCTATCGCTGGTTTAACATTTGCCAGTAGATTCCCAGTTCCGCACCCAATTTCCAAAACCTTACTACCAATTGGAATCAAAAATTGGTGCAATCGATCGAGATCTTGATAATAATAACGATTGCGCCGTGCCCACCAATCAAGTTCTAAAGCAGTCTCATCAAAATGTTTTTGAGTGCGTTCGGTTACTGACTGATTAGACATGTATATTCCTATAAATAATTACCAACTATCGACTAATTTTCTGAATTAGTTTCCAGCCTTGTACAGTACCAACAATCCGAGATCGAGTTGCTAATTGAGGGGGAATGCTCAATGTCCAAGCATAAGATCGATCGGGTAAATCTGTAAAGCTCTGTACTTGTTTCCCTTGCCGTGGAGTGTAGAAACTCAATAATACCAGTGTTTTATGCTCTTCACCCGTCAGAAAGTGTTTTTGTGTACTACTCGCCTTGAAACCATCACTTTCAACTGTATTGCTCAAGATATTTACGGACTGAACAGGGCTACTTGCCACCGCCTGTTGAATCTGTGCTTGGTGAAATGCAGCGGTAAATTCTGGCGTTCTATCTGTCCAGGAACCTTGCCACCCCACCGCCATAAACGTCAACCACACTGGCACTAGCCAAGCAGCCAACCAGTAAGGTGTACTCAATGGTTGCCAGCGTTTCCACAAAATGGTGATACTCGCCCAACCACAGCCCAAAATGATTGCAGGTACAGCAAACATACGGGCTGCTGGAGGGATGAAAATACCGCCGATAGGTTGATCGCCAACGATGATAATTATGATACCAGCGATCGTCAGCAAAATACCCAAGCCACTAAAAATGTCACTGAGTAATGTTACTAGCCGATACCAGTGGGGAAATCGATGGCGACTAACTTGGGTGAATTTAACGAATGCGGTGGCTGCAAGCAGTGCCAAAAATGGCAACAATTGCATCATATAGTAGGGCATTCTGGTCTTAAATGAGCTGAGTAAAATAAATAAACAAATCAGATAGCCTAATGTTAAACTCAGCGCGGAATAATTAATATCTGGCAATAGTCTTCGCCACACGACGATGCCACCAATGATACTAAATAATACCCAAGGGAAAACATTCACAGGTAGATTCCAGAGGTAATAAAACGGTCCAGGATTATAAGTATTAGTTTTGGATAGAAAAAGTAGCTTACCAACTAATTCCTGAACTGGCATTATTCCATATAATTGACAACTTAAGATCAGCCATAATCCAGTCGGGATAGCACCAATAACTAACCCCAGATAAATGCCTGGATTTGCTAGTAATTTACGGTAGCGTCGTTGCGAACTAACATATGGCAACAACGCTACCATCGGTACAAAAATCATAAATCCTTTGAACAAGAATCCCCAGCCAACCGTCGCACCAGCAATAACGCTCCAACCCCAATGATGCGATACAGTAGCTAACCGAGTAGATCGTAAATCAGTAATTTGTAACAATGACAAAATTCCTAATAATTCGATCGATACCAATACTGTATTTTGCTGTGCCGTATGAGCTTCACTCACCCATAATCCCATCAGCATCAAGATAAATGCGCCCAACCAAGCAATCTTTTCGGTGAAGAGAATTTTGCCGACTTCATAAGTTAAAAGTACGCTCAGAATGCAAGCAACCATACTCGGAAATCGCACGCTAAATTCATTCAATCCAAATAGATGATATGATAGTGCGATTAACCATTGAATCCCAATCGTGCGATCGTAAATTGGTTTCCCCCACCATTGCGGTGTTAGCCAATCGCCAGTTTCCCAAATCCCACGAGCTTGCACTGCATAGAAACCCTCATCATGCGCCAGTAAGCTGTAATGATGACCATCGATCGATAATAATGATAACGTGATGAGAAATAAGATCGATCGCGGAAATCGATGTAATAGGGTCAAGTAATTTTGGGTATTCACAATAGATAAGGGCTGTTTTAGCTAGTAATCGTCTCGTATTTTGTGTGGTGGCATACGAACCCGCTAGTTCTCTGAGTAATAATCAATCTATCGCGGTAGAATAGATTTGGATGTGAGTATACTTGCCAACCCCACCACGGCAGAAATACGATAGACTCGATCGATAGCTTTGTATAGTAACACCTAAGGATTTAATTGTGATCTTGCCAGAACTAAGTTTATTACTGATTTCCATTTTAGCTGGCGTATTCGGTCAATTTTTTTTGAAAATTGGAGCTTTAAAACTTGGCAAGGTGGAGATTGATAATGCCGTAAATCATGTTCTCAGTATTATTACCACCCCTGAGTTACTCATTGGTTTAACTTGTTATGCGATGGGTGCAATTGTTTATATATTACTGCTGACTCGTGTAAATCTGAGTGTTGCGGCTCCAGCAATTTCGCTAAGTTATATTTTATCATTTTTGTTGGGTCATTTCTGGTTTCGAGAGTCGGTTGTTTTCAGCCAATTAATTGGTTTGGCAGCTATTTCAGTCGGGGTAATTTTAGTCGTATCCCAAAAATAACAAACACAAAAGCCTCCTAATCTCAAAGTCATGTAAGTAGGTATGTATGTGCAATCATTCACAAGCTAGAAGTTGCTTAAATCCTAAGCTAGACTAATACATCCACCAACTAGTACTCGGCGGAGTAAATCTAGCTTACTATTTTGAGGAGATGAGGAGACTGGGAGACTGGGAGAAATAAATGGGATCCTGACTTCCGCCGCTTATTACTAGATATAAATTATCAATTATCAACATGAATCTATCATCAATTTCCAGTCCAAATAATTTGCCAAGTATGGAATCAATTTGGCAAGACACGATTGATTGGTCACCAACGGAAGAGCAGCAATTAAAATTACATTTTTTATATGTAGCGGTGATTACTGCCAATCAAAGATTGAATCTAACTAGAATTACCGAACCCGAAGAATTTTGGGAAAAACATCTCTGGGATTCCATCCGAGGTGTTGGCGATCTAATTACTAATCCATCCGCGATGAATGTTGTTGATATTGGTACTGGGGCAGGATTTCCTGGATTGCCACTGGCGATTGCTAGAGCTGATTGGCAAATGACATTAGTTGATTCTACTGCCAAAAAGATCGGATTTATCGAATCAATCGCCCCAGAAATTGGCTTGGCAAATATTCATCCTTTAGTCAGTCGGATCGAAGAATTGGGACAACAAAAAGAACACCGTCATCAATACGATCTTGCCCTAGTTCGAGCGGTAGCATCGGCAAATATTTGTGCTGAATACGCACTCCCGTTAGTAAAAATTGGTGGAACAGCAATTCTCTATCGTGGAAATTGGACGGAAGAAGAAAGCGAAAGTCTCGAACTAGCAGTAGCTAAATTAGGTGGGGAGATTAGTAAGATCGATCGATTTACCACTCCCCTCAGCAATAGTATCCGTCACTGTATTCGGATCGAGAAAACTGCAAATACACATCCCTATTATCCTCGTGCAGTTGGTATTCCCACATTGAAACCAATTTAAATTATTCTCCAATCTCCAATCTCCAATCTCCCATCTCCCATCTCCCATCTCCCATCTCCCATCTATCCCAAAGACCTGTATAATGATATTTCTGGTTTGAGTGGGGAACAGCCACTCAAAGTAATGGGGAAAGATTGGTGAAAATCCAGCACTGTCCCGCAACTGTAAATCGACTGCAACTTAGCATCGATCGAGTCAGAACGCCCACCAGTAGATATATGTCCGATTAACCTACGAGGTATTAGGTGAACCCACAACATTGTTTATTTGTTTGTACCACTTGCGGCAGTAAGTGGCAAGATGGTCAGCGCGTTGGTAACAGTGCCGGAGAATTACTGTTGCAAGAACTGCAAGCTTTGCATGAGCACTGGGATTTAGCGGCAGAATTTCCGATTCAAGCGGTTGGTTGTATGAGTGCCTGTAGTCGCTCTTGTGCGATCTCTTTTGCTGGAGCTGGCAAGCATACTTATTTATTTGGCGATGTGGCGACGAAGGATCCGAGTATCCCACTAAGTAATATTCTCGACTGTGCCGAAAAATACTATCAGCATTCCGAGGGCGTATTACCTTGGGCCGAACGTCCCGCACCCTTAAAACAAGGTATTCTCGCGAAAATCCCCCCACTCACGATCCCGACTCCTACTCATGCGGCACTATAATCACCCTCGTCGCGCCAGCTTACTGACTCAAAACTTCCTACGGATTGGTTATTGGGCTTGGCAAGGTTATTTGGATTTCGATCGAGGAATCGTCGCTATTAGTAGCGAGGTAGATCTTCTCGATGACTCTGACTATCGGGAAGGGATACTCGAACCAAGTCTCAATTTTCGATATATTCCTCACGTGCAATTATCCATCTACCTCGAAGAATGGCTGGTACCTAGACAGTCAATCGATCCGATTTTAGCTGCTGTTGTTAATTATCAACCAGAGACAGAATTAATCTTAGCTGTTGAGTCTGGTGTAAATTTGGATATCTGCTGGTGTCAAAACCTCAAAATTTCACCACCGAATTGTTCGCAGTCTCCCATCTTGCAATATCCGGTTTAATCCTTTGCGGTTTTAGGGGAAAGGAGAAACCTTAATTTACTAAACCACTCTAGATGTCTAATTCGACACTGGGACGGGAGTATCTAGTGGCATCTCCCTAGCCCAAAAGTGCTGCTATTACTACGGATGGGAGATTTTTCCAAGTCGGATAGGCTTCGAGCTTGAGTAGTTGTCGAGCCATCCCTAGTAGATTTTTATGATTGGCAAACCAGGCGGGGGTAGGGAAGATCCGAAATGGGGCGTAGACGACAGATTTTTGGGGAAGATCGAATAAATAACTATTGTGGACAAAACCAGTACCCGAACCAATATCAGCGAGAGTGTTGCCAGGATAGGCACCCCAGGTAGTCGAACCGAAGTAGAACAACATTCCCGACCAAAGATTTACACCAATGGTACCATACTTTAAACTCACGATCGCCTGATCGAATTCTTGGTGATATCGCTGCTGGGTTTTGCCATCAATTAACACCGTACAGGAAAGAGTACCCCAAACTAAATCGTTTGCAAAATCTACAGCTTTGGTGAGAAAATCAGGGGCAGCATCAGCATCGATCGAAACTTGAGCCAAGATGCCACAAAATGCTTCCTCAGTTAGGGCATATTCGCCCGCTACAGGGGGTACATCGGGAATTATTGTCCAAGGTACGATCTGGGGATTGCGTGTCCCTAGAGCCTCGGATTGAGGGTATCTGTCGAGAAATGTTTGATAGCGATCTTGGGCACCTGGATAGTAGGCTTGGCGGGGCGCAATAGCTGCTAATTCCCGTCGCACTGCGGCTAAAAATTCAGTTTGTTGCGCCCAACCAGATGCGGTGACTAGCAACTGTCCAGAGACGCAATTAAAACTGGCATTGTGGGCGATCGTACTAGCAACTTGACGCGCTTGAAAGGTCAAATCTGATTTCGACCATTTACCGGGCACTACTAAAATCGGCGTGACACAACCGAGTTCAGAGGTAATCGGCTTGGTCAAACGCGGACGATTAGCGGCTTTTCGTTGTTGTTGTTCGTCCTCTGTTCCACCCCAAACGATCGCATCATGGGTATGATGGGAGCCAGTAATATGAATCGTCTCCACTTGGGGATGTTGGCACAGATACTCGCCAACTTCAGCACCACCATAGACAATTTGCAAGAAACCAGATCGAATCAACGGCTCGAATGCTTGGGCTAAATACGTCCCAATATAAGCATTGACCGGATTCATCTTGATAATGACGATTTGATTTTCACTAAATAGCTTGGACAGAACATCCATCGCCACGATCGCCGAAACATTTCCAGCACCCAAAACAAGGGCAACTTTACCAGCCGTCGGTTCGCGATAGATTCGACCTTGAGTAGGCAGCGTTCCAGGTTTTAGCCACACCTCACCCCGATAGCCTAAATACAACATTCGATCGATCGAATTTGTCGGCAATACCTCGGCGACAAATTGCCCATCCTTACGTTGATAGAGATTGGGTGGAGAAAGTTGTCCTTGCGCCTCAAGGGTAGTCATCAACAAGCGAATATTCCGAACTGTCGAAATCGGCCCAGTCATCCATTCTTCGCCAGCCAGTGTCGATCGAGGTTCGATCCCTTTTGCTTGACAGCCAGCAGTCGCCCAAGCTTGGGCAATCGCGAGGGTTCGATCGAGACAGTCTTGAAGATATGCCAAACGTTTGGCGATACTAGTTTCTACCCACCGTTCTCGATGGTTGTGAAGAGTGGCAATAGCTCGATCGATCTCGTCGAAGTTGGTAGTTAATTGCGATGCGGGAATATTACTAGTACTGAGCGGCATAAATAAACCTAGTATTTAGATGGGAGATGGGAGATGGGAGGATCTGATGGTGGCTAAACTTATGCCGTCTAGTACTAGTCATCTCGATTTGGGATTATCCTACTTTAAAACAAATTACACTTAAAAAATTGCCAGCATCCGCAATTCTCAATTCTCAATTAATTGACATGATTCAACCACTCGCAGCCGCTGAATTAATTACCCCCTTTAAACAGCGGCTGGACACTCCTCTGAGCAAGCAACCGATCTCGATGCTCCAAGTCAATCTGGGCAAGCGTTGCAACCTTGCCTGTACTCATTGCCATGTGGACGCTAGTCCCCACCGTACCGAAGAAATGTCGTCAAATGTTGTCGATCGAGTGATCGAACTAATTTACACATTCCCCCAGCTCAAAGTTGTCGATCTTACAGGTGGTGCGCCAGAGCTGCTCAATGGCTTCAAACCGATCCTCGAAGCAGCCGTAGCAACTGGCAAACAAGTTATCGTTCGTTCTAATTTAACCATTTATTTTGTCCCTGGTTATGAAGACATCCCTGCCTATTGTGCCCAACATCAAGTCCGGATTGTTGCTTCATTACCTTGCTATCTAGCTGATAATGTCGATCAAATGCGGGGAGCGGGTGTTTTTAATGCTTCGATTAAGGCGTTACAATGGTTAAATCGGCTGGGCTATGGTCGAGATCCTCATTTGCAGATCGATTTGGTCTACAATCCACCCATTCCCACCTCGACAAATTTTCGATTGACTCCCGATCAGGTAGCCCTCGAACAAGATTATAAAACATTTTTCCAAGAACATTTTGATGTTTGTTTTAACAATCTATTTACGATTACCAATTTACCGATTGGTAGAACTAAATTTCAGCTAGAACATCATCATCTTCACCAACCTTATCTAAAGTTCTTGGAGTCTAATTATAACCCTGTTACTGTACCTCAATTAATGTGCCGCAACCAACTATCGATCGATTATCTCGGCAATGTATATGACTGTGATTTTAACCAAATGACCAATCTCCCCGCGATCTCACATCAGGGGGAACTATTAACAGTCGATCGATTACTAGCCGCAGGCAGCTTGGATTTAATTAGTGAAATTCAGACCGAAACTTACTGCTATGGTTGCACGGCTGGGTGCGGTTCTAGTTGTGGTGGATCTTTAGTCTAAAGAAGTATCTAAATATATTAAAATCCATCCAGAGCAAAATAATTTATAATGTAGCGAGATTACGATCTTAATTTATCACAAAGATTGTTGACGGTAGCAGAAAATTTGCCCGTGCCTAAAGCAGGCTAAAACCAAAAGCAATAGTCTACCATCAGTAATCTCATTAATTTTAAAATATCTACTTAAATAAATGATTAGTCAAACGGAATATGTCAAGGTGCTGCGCCCATTATTACCAGAGGAAGCTTTCAAACCCAACTCAAATAAATTAGTAATCCTGGGCATCAATCTCCTGATTTTAGCACTAGGATGGTCGATCGCCAGAGAATTAGATCGATGGTCGATCGGGTGGCTATGGTTATATTTACCATTGAGTCTCATCATGGGTAATAGTATTGTGATTTGTCTATTTGCTTCCCATGATTCGATGCATGGTAGCACCATCAAACAGCCACGCTGGAGATACTTGTTGAGCTTCTTCGCCCTGTCCTTATTATGGATGCCACCAACATTATGGAAAGCAGTTCACAATCACAAACATCATACCGAAACCAACGCAATTAGCGACCCCGATCGCATGTACCTAATCGGTCAAAATGATACCTGGGGGAAATGGATTCAAAACTTATTTGTACCATCTTCTGAAGTTAACTGGTTATTCTTAATTGTTGGGATGACTAGCTCATGGGTTGTCCATACTTTTCGGCATATCACTTCAATTTTGCTATTCAATAATGATGAAGTTACCTACGTGCCAGCTCCAGTTGTAGTCAGTCCGCGCAAACGCCAAATTATTGCGATCGAACTAATCGCAATCTGCTTAGTTCATTTGGGAGTTTTAGCCTATCTCAAATTTAGTCCCTTAGCAATTTTGCTCGGATATATCATGCCATTGGGTGTTGGCTATGCAGGCGTAATGTTCTATATCTACACCAATCATTTCCTCTGCCAAATGACTGATGTAAACGATCCCTTAGTCAATAGTGTGTCATTGAAAATGCCCAAGATTTTCGATTTATTACACTTCAATTTTTCCTATCATACCGAACACCATTTATTTCCCAGTATCAATTCCGACTACTATCCTCTTGTTCAATCATTATTGCAAACCCACTATCCCGAATCTTACAATCTGATCCCAGGCGCAGAAGCATGGCAACTATTGTTAAAAACTCCCCGCCACTATCGCGATGAGGTGACATTAACAGATCGACTCGATCGAGCATCTGTCATCTGTCCCTGTGCTGTTGGTGCAAAGTAATCGAAGTGTCATAGTCGGCTTGAATCTGTGGATAATTGGCAAAAGCTACCCAAAGCAGAGCTATCAAAATTTTTACTCGATGAATTAGGATTAGCTGCGCCTAAAAATAGCTCGATATCGGCGAGTATGATTACCAGGTATTTTATCCTGCCCAGTGCCGCAAATCAGCCGATCTGAACAATGGGTAGAACTGTAGTATATAAAAATTAACTACTTTTGCAACAAAAATTAACTATTTTGAAATTAAGTCAAAAATGTCTGACACTATTCTCAATAGTCTTGACAGATTGAATGGGTTTGAGGTATGTTATTTGTAATGATCCACAACCATCAGCAGGGAATCTATTACATCAAGATTGAAAAGTCTCGATTTGCTAAAGGTAATAGTAAATATGTCCCAACAGTTCGATCCTTGCATTACCGAAGATGGTTCTTACACTTTTTTCTCAGAAGAGTTTGGACAGACCTTTCATAGTAGGTATGGGGCAAGAGCAGAATCGATCTTTAAATATGCAATTCCGACCTTATTAGCCGATCGAGCGAGTCGCGGTCATTTGCGGCTATTAGATATTTGTTATGGCTTGGGTTATAACAGTGCCGCCGCACTATCGGCTATTTGGCGATCGAATCCCAATTGTACTGTCGAAATCATCGCCCTCGAACTCGATCGAACCGTACCAATTTCAGCGATCGAACATCATTTATTAGCTGAATGGGAAGAGCCAATTTCCCAACTATTAACTCGATTAGTGCAAGCGGAAACTATCGATACACCCAAATGCCAAGCCCAATTAATCTTTGGCGATGCACGGCAGACAATCGATCTCGTTCTGGATCAATCTTTTCAAGCCGATGCAATTTTTCTCGATCCATTTTCGCCATTATCTTGTCCCCAATTATGGACAGTTGAATTTATCGATCGAGTTGCTAGATGCTGCGCAGCCGACGGCATCATTGCCACATATTCATGTGCGGCAGCAGCGCGAACGGCGATGATTCAAGCTGGCTTATTGATCGCTGATAGTCTTCCGGTAGGTAGAAAAGCACCAGGTACAATTGCCAGTTTTGATCCAGTACAATTCCCCCCACTCTCACAACAAGAATTAGAACACCTTCAGACACGTGCTGCTATTCCCTATCGAGATCCCACCTTGTCCGATTCGATGGCGAGTATCGTCAATCGTCGCGAATTAGAACAGGATCATTGTGGATGGGAAACTACCTCGCAATGGAAAAAGCGGTGGCGGGCAGTTAGTTAATAATTGCACCTACCTACTTCATTGACCGCAAATTAGACCAATCATCTACTCAAAGTACGTAGAAAGCGACCTAAACTAGCAAATACACCAGGAGATTTGGTAGGAGTAGAACTATCACCTGGTGTCGAGGGCATCAGGATCGCGTCTAGCTCATCACCGACGGGTTTTTGTGGGCATTCAGCCAGCAGGATATAATCATCATCCTGTTCGAGCCACACCTGCCATTGAGCTGGATAGCAGCGATAGATAGCGGATGTTTCTAGCGGTTTGATATAATAGGCGCAGGTCAACGTCGTCAGAAATCTGTCGCGGAGCTGTCTGGCGGCATAACCAATACCGACAATTGCGGCATCTTCCAGCTTAGGCAAAAATAAGATCACTGGACGATCACCTGCTAGATTACATAATTTCTCGACCTGTTCGACTTCTACCGCAGAAGGTTCGATCGCGATGAATAGTTGGTCTTCATCCTGAATTTTGTCTGCAATTGGCGATCGACTGCTACCGATATCGTCGATTTTAAAATTAATATCAGCCCAATCCCGTCTAGCTAAGGCAGCGGCTCCAGTATCGCTAAATAATACCTTAAGCGTATTGCCCTTATCGCTAAATGATTCGATAAATTGTCGCGCCAAACCCATCGACTTGAGTTCGGGAATTAAAATCTCGACAGTAATCCGTTGATGTCCCGCAGCAATAGCGGCAATAGTTGCCGTTTGAGCCAGTGCGATCGATTCTTCGAGAGTGGTTGGTAGTTTTGACATGAAGCATTGGAAACTAAGTCTAATTATTAGATTACAGCTCGATCGGGTATTCGGTCAATTTGATGTTTTCTTGGCTATCGTAGAGTTAGACGATCAATCCAACAATAAATATGATCTGGCTCAGTCAAATTACGATTGATGGAATAGAAATTAGCCCAAGTGGATTGTGGATGATAGTGGGCACTACGCTATGCTTAATAGAACTGTTGGTACCCACAGCCTTTACTGCGGTTTGTATGGGTGTGAGTGCATTTCTGGTGTCGCTGATAGCTTTGATGATCCCATCGTGGCTCGGCGTGCAAATAGCGATCTGGATGTTGTTGTCCTGTGGATTGATTATGCTGGGTTATCGCATCAATCAACAGCGTAGTTCGCGGCAGATTCAAGCATCTACCGAAGCCGAAGCATTGACGGCGATGATGCCAAATCAGCCTGGGCGGGTATTATATGAAGGAGCTTCTTGGCGGGCAAGATGTGCCGATGGGGTAGAATCGATCGTAGCCCAAGAGAAACTACACGTAGTCGGGCGCGAAGGAAATCTCCTGATTGTGATGCCAATGCATCTATTGGAGATTAGGGCTAGATGAGGATTTAAGCCCCAAATAGAGATTGGAAATTAAGATTTAGAGTTAATATTATTATGGATCCATTTGCTTTAATGATTGCTGCCATTCTTGGTTTTGGTGGTTTGTCGGGTATTAAAATTGTCAATCAGGGCGATGAAGCTCTAGTTGAAAGATTGGGGAAATATACGGGGAAAAAACTTCAACCTGGCTTAAATTATTTGATTCCGATGGTAGAAAGGGTTTCTTTTCAACAAACTATTCGAGAGCGGGTAATTGATATTCCACCCCAGCAGTGTATCACCCGCGATAATGTGTCGGTGACTGTGGATGCAGTGGTTTACTGGCGCATTTTAGATATGGAAAAAGCTTACTATCGCGTTGAAAATCTCCAGTCGGCGATGATTAACTTGGTACTTACCCAGATCAGAGCGGAAATGGGGCAATTATCATTAGATGAAACCTTTACTGCACGCAATCAAATCAATGAATTACTACTGCAAGATTTGGATAAATCTACCGATCCTTGGGGAGTAAAAGTCACGCGGGTGGAACTCCGAGATTTGATTCCGGCGAAGGCGGTAATGGATGCGATGGAATTACAAATGTCTGCGGAACGGAAAAAACGAGCGGCAATTTTGACATCAGAAGGAGAACGAGAATCGGCAGTAAATGCGGCAAAAGGGCGAGCCGATGCCTTATTACTCGATGCGGAGGCGCAGCAAAAATCGGTGCTATTAGGTGCGGAAGCGGAACGTCAACAACAAATCCTCAAGGCGCAAGGGATTGCGGCTTCAGCGGGGATTATTGGCAAACAGCTCGAAGACAATCCCGAATCCAAAAGATCGATCGAAATCTTATTGGCATTGGGCTATCTCGAAATGGGATCTAGTATTGGCAAGAGTGGTAGTAGCAAGGTTTTGTTTATGGATCCGAGTAGTGTTCCGGCAACAATGGAAGGAATTAAATCAATTTTGGGGGATACTGCACGCAGCTAAAAGTCAGAATATTAAATTGCTCATTACATACCTAGAAAATAGACTATTCACTATCCACTATCCACTCACTATTCTAGATATCTAATTCTTCACGGGGAAGGGAATATTTGCTAAATCCAGTCGAGGATTAAATGATTCGATTTCGCGTAACTTTTCATATAGTTCGCGTTCGGCTGGTAGTAAACTTCTCGGTACGACGATTTGAATTTCTAGCAATTGATCGCCGCGTCTGCCATCTTCACCAGGAAAACCCTTGCCAGCTAACCGCAATTTTTGTCCAGAAATGATGCTTTGGGGCAGACTAATTTTAACTAGTCCATCGAGAGTGGGTACTTCGACGAAGCCACCTAATACTGCTTCTGCTGGCGTAACTGGAAGTTGGCAATAGATATTAACTCCTTCGAGTCTAAAAAATTGGTGGGGTGAAACATTGATTTTGAGATAAAGATCGCCGCCACCAATTCCTTGCCCCCGGAGACGAATCTTTTGTCCAGGTATCATTCCAGGCGGCATATCTACTTCCAAAGATCGACCATCTTCTTGAATTGTAATCCGTTCGCGCCCGCCGAGATAGGCTTTATCTAGAGGTAAAGTGAGTTCGGCTTCGAGATTTTTAGGATTTAATCGAGGCTGCGGTTCTGTGAAATTATTGCGATCTGGTTCCCTAGATTCGCGAGGATTTCGACGTTCGTTGGGACGAGAATTGCGATCTGTTTGAGATTGAGATCGTAGGTTTCTATCTCTGCTAATAGTCCCATTCCTCGATTCTTTTTTGCGTCCTAATAATCGATCGATAAAAGTATTAAAATCATCGCCAAATTCCTCTTCATCAGTTGATCGATCTCTAGGTTCTCTCGGCTCACTAGCTGGAGCTTTCGTGCGATTTTTACGCCAGAACCCCGTAAACTTATCATACTGCGATCGCTTAGATCGATCGGACAATATTTCATAAGCTTCACTAATATCCTTAAACTTATCCTCAGCAGATTTATCCCCAGGATTGAGATCTGGATGATATTTCCGCGCTAATTGTCGAAATGATTGTTTGATCTCATCAGCGGAAGCATCCCGCTTCACACCTAATAGCTCGTAATAATTGGGAATATCTTGCATGGTACGGGTTAGGCTTTCGGAGTTAGGGAAGGGATAGGGGATAGGGGATAGTGAGTAGTGAATAGTGAATAGAATTTTTGTTAAAGCCTAACGCCTAACATCTAGAGCCTAACCCCTAACCCCTAAACCCTAACCCCTAACCCCTATTCCCTATCCCCTAAATTAATACCATTCATCATCTTCATCATCCCAATCATCGCGAATCGGCTTGGAGTTGGGAGAATTGGGACGACGAATCGGGGCATCGTCTTGGGGCTGAGAGCGACGAGCTTCAGGGCGTTGAGGTGGTAAGTCGTCGGGATAGCGGTAATCGCGCTGTTCGGGGGGATTAGAGCGGGGATTGGTGGGACGATTATCTGGGGGAGCAGAGCGATTTCCCTGCGATCTTTGGGGGCGGGGATCTGGGTTTTGACGGGATGGGGGTGGAGTTGGTGTTTGATCCCACCGATCCTGTTGTGGTGCGTCATCTAGATAGTCGCCATCGTCTGGACGAAATCGATCCACAGGCGGTTGATTTGTTGGTGGACGACGGGGGGGATAATCATCAGGGCGTGGGTTGGGATTATAGTTATCATCTTGACGATTGGGATATCGATCGTCACGAGTATAGCGTTCATTATCGTTCCGATAGTTTGGTGGTCGTTGTGAGTCGGGATTATTGCGCGGATTCGATTCGCCAGAGCCGACGCTACGCGAACGATTATCGTCGCGTCTACTTATGCCAGGATCGCGATATGGATCTCTGGATGAATTATAGTCTTGGTTATAGTTTTGGGGTGGAAGTGCGCCGCGATTTCGCGGATAGTCATTACTCCGATTATCATAGTAAGGATCGGTCTGATTTCCGTAGGGATTATTATAGATGTCGCGGTTATTATAATTATCGCGATAACTGTATTCTTCATCATCGCCGACAAAGATATCTTTGAGCGTACCGAAGATGCCTTTATCTTCTTCTTCGGTCAGAGTTTTTACCTGACGACTAAAATCGTAGAGCGCGTCATCGAGTTCATTTTTTACTTCATCGATTAATCGCTCATCACCATCGGCTAACACTTCGCGGAGTTCTCTGACTAATCCTTCAATTTGTTTGCGTTGCGCATTGGCAAATTGCATCCCAAATTCGAGTGCCACTTCGCGTAGTTGACGTTCGGCTTGATAAGATAAAGCTTCCGCGCGGTTGCGTTTATCAATCTTCTCACGTTTTTGTTTATCACTAGCTGCAAATTGAGTCGCTTCGTCGATCATCCGCTTGACTTCCAATTCGCCCAATGTAGATGCACCCTGAATTGTCACCGTTTGTTCGCGTCCAGTGGTACGATCCATTGCAGTTACTTGGAGAATACCATTCGCATCGATATCTAGCGATACTTGTACCTGGGGAATCCCTTTCGGTGCGGGCGGAATTCCAGTCAGTTTAAATCGTCCTAATGATTTATTGTCATTAGCCATTTCTCGTTCCCCTTGAACGACATGGAGTTCCACCATCGTTTGGTTATTTTCAGACGTGGAAAATATGTCCGACTTTCGGACTGGAATCGTCGTATTGCGAGGAATCAGCTTTTTCATCACACCGCCGATGGTTTCTAGTCCCAACGAAAGGGGAGTCACATCGAGCAGTAAAATATCCTTAACTTCGCCAGCTAATATCCCCGCTTGAATTGCTGCACCGACAGCCACAACTTCATCAGGATTGACATTTTGATTGGGGCGTTTATTAATAAAACTCCGCACCAATTCCTGTACCGCAGGAATCCTGGTCGAACCACCGACTAAAACAATTTCATCAATATCATAAGCTGTTAACTGAGCATCATTCATCGCCCGTTTCACCGGACCCCGCAGCCGACTAATCAAATCCCCACACAGCTCCTCAAACTGGGCACGAGTCAGCCTCGTTTCGATATGCTTGGGACCATCTGCCGTCGCCGTGATGAAGGGTAAATTGATATCTGTAACCATTACACCAGAAAGTTCGATCTTTGCCTTCTCAGCCGCTTCTGTCAGCCGCTGGAGGGATTGACGTTCCTTCCGCAGATCGATATTTTCAGTAGCGAGAAATTGCTCCGCTAACCAATCGACAATCTTGCGATCGAAATCCGCACCACCCAACTGGGTATCACCACTGGTAGACTTAACCTGGAACACCCCATCGCCAACTTCCAGCACCGACACATCAAAAGTACCGCCGCCCAGATCGAAAGCCAAAATCGTCTCACTCCGGCGTTTATCCAATCCATACGCCAAAGAAGCCGCCGTCGGCTCATTCAAAATTCTCAGGACATCTAATCCGGCAATCTTGCCAGCGTTTTTGGTTGCTTGGCGTTGAGCATCGTTAAAATAAGCAGGTACGGTAATTACGGCACCAGTCACGGGTTCACCCAAATATCTACTAGCCTCATCCGCTAGCTTTTGCATAATCATTGCCGAAATTTCCTCAGGAGCATACTCCCGATTTTGTTTGGGGCATTTAATCTTGATATTACCATCTTCATCCTTACGGATGGTATAAGGCACTTGCTTCGACTGAGGGCTGAGTTCGGCGTATTTGCGCCCCATGAAACGTTTTACCCCATAAAAAGTATTTTGGGGATTCAACTCAGTTTGTCGCCGCGCCATCTGTCCGACGAGACGCTCGCCATCTTTGCTGAAGCCAACGACGGAGGGAGTGGTACGCATACCTTCGGCATTGGCGATTACTACTGGTTTTCCGCCTTCCATGACAGCTACCACTGAATTGGTGGTACCCAGGTCGATGCCTACTACTTTACCCATCCGTTGCTTTCCTTAGTATGACTAATTTGTCACAAATATTGGTCTTATTTTATCTTATCGATCCCCAATTCAGGTGGGGATAGCCCTACTTGGGAGGTTTGAGTTCGACGATGGTATCTTTACAATGAAAGGGAATAGGGAATAGGGGATATGTGTCTATTCAGACACTTTTTACTAAAGCTTATTCCTTGTTATTCCCTATTCTCTATCCCCTATTCTCTATTCCCCAACCATGAATCTTGACGAACAAGTAAAAAAATTAATTGATGGCGCGCCAGACGCGGAGAGCCGTAAGAGCGTAAAGGAGATTGCTCCCATCTTACAGCAGGCAGCCGAGACTTTGCCCCAGACGACATATTATATCTGTCAAAGTCAGGAAGGTGAATCAGTAATTACTACCCTGCGACACCATCGCCAACCCGATTTAGAAATTAAAGTTATTTACGCATTTATCAAAACTGAAGATATCAGTAAATTCGATGGCGGATCGCTGGTGAATGAATCAGCAGTAGAAGTGCCTGTGATTCAATTATTATTTTATTTGCTAGCATTCCCAGAGATCGATCGAGTCGTATTCCTGAATAACTCCCAAAATTTAGACATCGGCAAAGAGATATCTCGTCAGAGTTTAGAAGACTCGATTGAGCAGAAGCTACAACAAGCTCCTAAGTCTCAATTACCACCGGATGTTTGTTGAACGAATCAATCTAATTCAGCGTTGGATCTCGATCGATAACGCAAGTCGAATTAGATATGCAGATCAACTATCAACCATCAACTATCAACTAATTATAACGTGTCTCAAGTTTCGATCGATCGACTAATCCTTTCGGCTAAGGCTGGCAATCTCATTAGTTTTCCTACTGACACATTGCCAGCATTGGCAGCATTGCCAGCACAAGCTGGATTAATCTTTGAGGCGAAACAACGCAGTCAAGATAAGCCGCTAATTTTGATGGTGAGTGAAGTTGAAGATTTGTGGCAATTTACCCAAGGCAGCGACGGAGAACTGGCAACTTGGAAAGCAGTTGCCGATCGATATTTGCCAGGAGCACTAACATTAGTTTTACCTGCGTCCGATCTGATTCCCGCTGTGATGAATCCGCTTAAAAATCAAACAATTGGATTGCGGGTACCAGCTTGTGACATCGCTCGATCGATCTTAGGTCAAACAGGTGCTTTAGCAACGACTAGTGCTAATTTGTCTGGACAACCACCGTTACTGACAATGGCTGAAATTAGTAATAACTTCCCACAAGTATTCGCGTTAGATCGGGGTTTAAATCTAAATATATCAACAATCGGTCAACCATCGACAGTGATCGAGTGGAGTAATCATACGTGGAAAATACTCCGACAAGGTGCGGTTAAATTTGTCGATTTCAGATAAATGGCTCATTGTGGTATCTAGAGATCCAGAGCTAAGATCGGCTCATCTAGCTTACCTTCGTAGTCAATTGCCAAATACCAGTAAATTCTCAGTTTCGTAGACGAGCAAAAATTAGCTACAATGGGAGGCTGTGTCATAACTTTATGAACAGCAATCAAGTAGGAGGTTTTTATGTCTCGCGTATGTCAACTGACTGGTAAAAGAGCCAACAATGGGATGGCAGTTTCTCACGCTCACAACCGCAACAAAAAGCTACAGCAAGTTAACTTGCAGTGGAAACGGGTGTGGTGGGCAGAAGGAAACCGTTTTGTCCGGTTAAAGCTTTCCACAAAAGCAATCAAAACTATCCAACTAAAAGGTTTGGTAGCAATGGCGAAGGAAGCAGGTGTCAACCTGAACAAATACTAGATTTCTAGATCCCCCGCTGGGGGCATCTGGCTGTCAGTTTGTTTACGATCCAGCCCCAGCGATGTCACATGTTTTTTCACCATCAATTCCAACAGCGGCTAATTAACCGCTCGCAGCCTCAGGAAAGAGGGTTTACTCTTTCAGAGGTGTTGATTGCAATTTTGCTAATTACGACCTTTGTCGCTGTTGCGATGCAGGGACTAGTGGTGGCAATGTTGCTCAAATCAAAAGCCTTGCAGGTAGCTGAAGCCAATCGGTGGGTGCAAACAGACTTGGAGCAAATTCGTTGGCGCAGCCGCTCAATTGGAGCATCGCAACTAGCTCTGAGTCCCTATCAGTCGCGATGTCATCCAGTCAGTGTCGATGCTGGATTCGCTGATTTAGTTAGGGACAATTTGGCGGGAGAAAATATTACGGGAGCGGCTGATTACCAGATTAAGCCACTGGTTGAAACCAGTCAGATGGGCAAAAAGTTTCAAATTGCCCGGACTGTGAGTATTCCCGCTACGCCAGAAAATACTGAATCCAAAATTCTGGGGATTGAATATACTGTCACTCCTAGTAGTGGGAGTAATTTGCAGCAATCCATTCTTCACCTTTATACCGAGGTAATGGCTGATGCTGCACTCCAATGTCAGTAAGGATCTCGGCTTTACATTAATTGAATCATTAATCGTGGTATCGATCGTGAGTATTTTGGGGGCGATGGCGATTCCCAGCTTCATCGCCGCCCAAAATCGTGCCAAGTTAAATCAAGCTACCGAAATGGTGGTGGCTAGTCTCCAGCAAGCGCAGCGGGAAGCCATCCGCCGCAATCAAAGTTGTACGCTGACGCTAGATAAAGTTGGTCGTAAAATTGCGGGACAGCAGGGCTGTTTGTTATCTGGAGATCGAAAGCTACCAGATGCGATCAATCTCGATTATACAGGTGCATCTGGAGTGATTCAATACGGAATTCGCGGCAATACGACGACTAATAAGTCGATAATTTTGGAGGTTAAAGATAGTCCAAAGAATGCTCGCTGTCTGACTGTATCGGCACCATTAGGGATTATTCGATTGGGTAGTTACGATGCCAAAGTTAATAGCTGTCTGAAATTTAATTGAGAATTGAGAATTATGATTGGATCGTGCTTAAATTTTTTGCTTGTACTTATCAAGGTTAATAATAATACCAAATTAAATGGGGTAAATGACAGATTAGCTCCTCCCCTTTCCAAGGGGAGGTTGGGTGGGGTAAACATTTCTCGTGTTAATTCTTTAAATTGGTATAATTTAGGAGTCAAAGATCGCCGTCAAGCTGGATTTGCGATGCCATTGGCTCTAGGGATGGGTTTAACGATGACAATCGTTGCAGCTAGTATGATTGGGCGTTCTCAAAGCGATCGACTCACGACTAATTCTCAACGAGAAACTAATCGGGCATTAAGTGTTTCAGAAGCTGGAATTATTAGAGTCCAATCTTTTTTAGATGGGCATAAAATATTAGCAACTAAAGATTTAGGCAAATGGTCTAATACACTTAGCAATTTATCATTAGCACAATCAGGTTGTAGATCAATCGATCTAGTGAATGCGAAGCGGCAAACAGAATTATTTAAAGCGAATACCTGGATTAATCTAGATAATAACGATCGAAATAAAGGTAGGTATCGTATCGTTGATTATAAATATCAAAATGGGATTGGTAAATTAACCGTCGCCGGAGAGATTGATGCTTACAATACTAGTCAAAATAGTTCTAAGAACGCGCTAACTGTAGAAATTCCTATCGGTGATGAATTGGCAAAGATAGCTCCACCAGCATTGTGGGCAAACACATTTAATCTGAGTGCGACTCAAAAGATTACTGGACAAATTCGAGCAGTAAATTGCCCTCAACTGCCAACAGTAGATCCCGACGGTATATCTGGTGTAGATCTTACCAATATTTCGCAAATAAGTGGTGTATCTACCGGACAAATTATCGCCGATCCATTTACAGAGGTTCCGGCATCAAAAGCTGCTCCAAATACGGCAACGTCAATACCAGCAATTACTAGTTCAATTCAATTTCCTCGACCAAAATCGATCGATGTACCTGATAGAAAGGGTGAGTACCATTATCTAGTAGATATAGATGATGCCAGTTCTCGCCATTCAATTAAGCTCAAGGATCTCGATCGCATTAAACTAGATATTACTGCCAACCAAAAAGTCAATCTCTATCTCAAAGGTAATATAGATTTTGCTGGCAGTCAGACGATCAATGTCAATTCTATTCATCCTAATTTACGGATCTATGGCAGTTCTGAAACTGTCAAACTAAAAATCGATGATACCGCATCAATTACGGCATTCATTCACGCTCCATTTGCAGATGCCAAAAGTATTAAATCTAGCCTTGTCAATCCTACCAAAAATATCACTGGAGCCTTATGGGTGAAAAGCTGGGATTCTGCTAGCAGTCCAAATCAAATCCCGATTATCCAAGCAGGTAATTGGGCCGATTTTGGAATCATCAAAACAGATCAACCATCACATGTCAGTTTAATTAGTTATTGGCATAGAGTAGGGAATTAATTGATAATTGATAATCAAAGTTTTTTGTCCATTAGCCTCCATTTTTGGCGGCTCAGATGCCCCATAGGAGAACGGCAAATCAGATAATATGAGATTGAAGATCGAAGTACGAAATTTGGGTAAGTGCGGATTCACCTTGGTTGAATTGTTAGTTGCGTTAGCAATTACGGGGATAGTGATGAGTTTGGCGGGAAGCGGATTGTATGCGATGATGAATGCAAATCAGCGCAGTCAAATTGAAACAACAGATCGACTAGAACTAGAGCAAGCATTAGCTTTTATGACGGATGAGATTAAAATGTCTCAACAAGTAATGACTAACATTCCCTCACCACCTACTAAAATTTTAGGATTTAATCCCGCATCAGGAAGTAGCGATATTAAACCAATCTTAGTACTGAAGCCAGCCTCAAATAGTGGGCTAAATAATCCGATTGTTTACTATCTAGCCGATCCTCCTAATCATAGTGTCTGGTTAGGCCCTAGAGTAATCTATCGGTGGGGACCAACTTTATTGCAGAATGGAAATTATAGTGATGGAGATGGTAATGAGATCTCTGCAATTACAAATAGTTCTACTGTCGAATATTTCAATGAAGTTGTAATTGATCGAATGAGTGATGTTGTTGCTAAATCTAATATTAATTGCGATTCTAACTATAGCTACGCTGCGCCCAGTACAATCAGACAATTGGGTTTATATGCTTGCATCGCACCCGATCAAAAATCTGTCAAGCTCTGGATGAATAAGCAACCGAATCCATCTGCGAAAAGTCAATCGATTAATGCCTTAGTCGGAACCCGCAGCAATTAAGAGGTTTTGCTAGATCCCCAACTTCTTCAAGAAGTCAGGTATCTGTACTCATTAATAAATTATAAGTTTCTAATTGTTTTGCATGACAATAGTAGTTAGATCCGCTCAAATTAAAATCATCTATGACCATGCCGAAAATACTTATCCAGAAGAGTGCTGTGGTATTTTATTAGGTAAAATAGTTGGCATATCTAAAACTGTCGTCGAAGTCATTCCGACCATCAATGCTTGGGAAAAAACTAAATTAGAACAGACCGAAAGAACTAAACACAGCCGTTATACTATTCCATCGCGAGATATTTTCAAGGCACAGAAACGAGGACGCAATCTTCAACTCGACATTGTTGGCTTCTTTCATTCCCATCCTGATTATCCTTCAATTCCGTCTACCTGCGATCGAGAACAAGCCTGGGAAATCTATTCGTATCCGATTGTGTCCGTAATTGAGGGCAAAGTCAGCGATATCAAAAGCTGGGTACTAGATGCTGACAGCAACTTTCAACCAGAGGAAATTTGGATGTAGTTGAAAGATTGATCGATCATTTGGGCAGACTAACTAATAAGTTACTGTATCGCTTTCATGGTTGCAATGGGATAGACCGTTTCCCCTCCTATCCACGCAACCGCAGCCCCAAAATATCTATGAAGCCTCAACTAAAGATTAATTTAGTTTTTCATGCCGACGGTCGCAACCAGGGATTTGCGACCGTCGTAGCTTTGGGTTTGGGCTTGAGCTTGACTCTCATTGGCGTGATGATGATCACTCGCTCTCAAGGCGACGTGAGCACCGTAACCAGTCAAAGAGCGATATCCAAATCATTTGCCGCCGCCGAAACAGGGATTGTTCGGTTCCAGACTTTAATAGATCGAAATCGAGAAATCGCCATTCTTCCGGCTTGTGGAAATGCGAGTTTGAGCAATACGACTCCCTGTAGTGACGCGACTAATCCTAGTTGGTTTGTACCGCCGCTCCCTACTCCAGATGTCACCGCCGCCGCAACTCGCGCTTGGAAAAATATTGATCCGGCAAATCCGAATAGAGGTCAATACAGATTAATCGATTATACCTACGATGTTACTACTCAAGTGGGAACTTTGATTGTCGAAGGACGAGTCGAACAAAATACCGGACGTGGAGCCTCTACAACCAGATTGGCTGTTACTATTCCAATTTCTACTACTGCCGTTGGTGGTGCCGTCAGCGGCGTTCCAGGACTATGGGCACAGAGTTTTTACATGGGGAACCCCGCCGTTCAGATCAATGCCAATATTCTCGATTCGTCTCAAGTCATTGGCGGGAAAACTTTTGCAGCATCCAATAATGCGCCCGATGACTATCTCGGCAAAATACCGATCTTGCCGCTGCCCAATACGCCACCCCCATATGATCGAACGACGACCGTACCTATCGTCACACCCTTCAATGTACCATTCCCACCCCTACCTGGAGTTACATATGCTGGACAGGTTGCCAGTATTCCGGCGGCTAATATGAATAATAAACCGTGCATTCAGATTACGACAGAAACCCCAGAACTCAACTATCCTGTTGATGGAGATGTTTTTACTGATGCTGCTGGAACAGTGGGCACTTATCACACTACCGATGCTGCTACAGCTCCATCAATGTCTGGAAATTATGCGTATCGTTTTCCGAATGGTTGCGGCGGATCTATGTCTTTTAACCAAACTAGCAGCGTGATATTTGGTAAGTCTGTCAACCAAACTTTCTCACTGTTTCTTGATGGTAACTTAACGATGGCAAATACGGGTACTATCAAACCTTTTCCACTTAATACTAACCCAACAGCCAGTGATAGTGCTGCACTGATTATTTATATTAATGGTGATGTTAATCTCAACAATTCTGCCGGACTTTCGCCTCCAGAAAAATTTCAACTTTATATTTACGGTGTGCGGAATATGACCACTGCCAATGTTGGAAATTTTAGAGGCTTTATTTTTGCCCCAGAATCAACTGTGACATCAAATAACACGGGTGCATTTATTGGTGCTGTTTGGACCAAGAACTTTAGTTCGAGTCTTGGTAGTGTTTATCAATCAGATCTAGATGCAACGAAGCTCAAAGTTACAGTACCGACTACAGGATCGAAACCTAGAATGGGGAATATTAGTTCTTGGACTCCCCAGCAAGTTAATTAATTAAAATCTTCTCCAAAAATTGAAGCGAGTATGCAGACACATGTTGAGTAAAATGCGATCAAATCATCACCATCAAATTAGGGTACTACTGCGAACATCGAGTAGATCTCAAGCTGGTTTTGCCATGATTGAAGTCTTAGTGGGCATGATGATTATGACCTTATTTATTGGCATTTCGATGCAATTTATGGTGTATTCTAGTTTGCTAAAAGCCCGCTCCCAACAATATGCAGAAGCAATGACTTGGATTCAACAAGATTTGGAACAGCTCAAGTATCAAGCCACTGGATATAAATCAAATGTGCTCAAAGTTGCGGCTACCGTGGCTAGTTCGTCGATCTCCTTGACATCAGCCCAAAATTTTGAGGTCAATGATAAAGTTACAATTGGAGCCGACTCTACTGTTTATACCATTAGTGCGATCGCCGGAAATACATTGACAATCGCTCCAGCAATCACAGTTGCTAGTCCAATCAATGCGCCAGTCGTAGCCAGTGAAAGTGTCCGCTGCAATAAGCTCGCCACTCCAGCCACGATTACTACTGGTATCGCCGATGGGTTTCGCGATTCGATCGTTGGTAGTGATTTATCAGTAACTTCAAGCAATACTGATACCACCAAAACGAGTAATCTCACTAATAAAAAATTTAGGTTTCGTAGAACAATCTCGATCGCAAATATTGTGCCCTATAACGTGTCGCAGATAAACTATAATGTTTCCGAAGTTTATAGTGGTGGCTCTTTTGGGATTTCGGTAGCAGATGTATATGCAGAAATAGTACCTAGTATCTCCTTTTCATGCGCTGAATAAATAAGATGATTTTATCCAATCTAGATCGCAAAAATAGGGGTTTTACACTACTAGAAATGATGGTGGTGGTGTTAATACTCGGTGTCTTAGCCGCCCTTGCTGTCCCCAGTTTTATCTCCATGAATAAGCGTGCAAAGCTAAATAGTGGCTTAACAGATCTGAGTACATTACTACAAGAAGTCCAACGAACGGCAATTCGTAAGGGAAATGCTTGTACAATTACGTTGCCTGCGAGTGGAACTACTAATCCCAACATTAATAGCCCCTGCTTACTTGCGGGTAATTTGAAGTTAGACGCATTTAAAATTAGAAATAATCTCACCTCAATTAATTTTAATTATCGGGGCGATACTTCCACCTCAACTGCGAACAAAGGGACGATTATTTTATCATTGCCAGATGGCAATAACGAATATAAATGCTTGGTAATTAGCCCAGGGATTGGTTTAGTTAGAACTGGTAACTACGATGCAACCGATGCAACTGGAACAGATCCTGCCAAATGTACTTCACCTCAGTAATTAATAGCTCAAAAAACATGCGACAGGTTAAACTAAAATTGCTAATTGATGCCAGTAAATCTAGTGCTGGCTTCACATTGATCGAGCTAATCATCGCGATGGTGTTGAGTGCAATCTTTATGGGACTGACTGGTTATGGTTTATCGGTTATGACTAGCAAAAACCAATCAGCCGAAGTTGAAACACAACGAAGAACTCAACTCAATCGTGCCCTCGAATATATCTCTGAAGAAATCAGAATGGCACGAACAATTACCCCCGCCACTGGATATACCATCACCTCAGCCACCCCTACTTGTGCTGTTGCCACGCCGATTTTGAGCCTGACGATACCCGATGGTGCCGATCTCAAAACGATCGTTTATTATCTCAATGACTTGAGTAGTTGTGCGAAGAATCAAACAGTATGGTTCAAGCCAGGTGTCATCAAGCGGGTAGATCTTGGCACTAGTACCAGTACCACTATTGCTGATGTGAATGGGCAAGAATTAGTCGATGCAATTTCTAATACTGCGGCTCCTACTTGCACCTCTGGAACAATTTCTCCTGCCACTGGCGCAAAAGGATTCTATGTCTGTCTCGACAATCCGACAAATGCTCGGAAAGTGGAGTTGCATTTGCGGGCGAAATTAAGTTCCGAATCTTCAGCACTTTATGAAGTGTCTAGTCAAGCATTTTCGCGCAGTCAATAATTTACCAAGTAACAAGGTCTAAATCAAGTGCCTTTAGAACGGGGTTTGAATCACCACAAAAAAAGAACTTATTACTTATTACTTATTACTTATAATCGTCGATCGATCCTGGATGTCAGTGGATCTAAAATTTGATTTAATACTCGTAACTGATCTGCTGTCCCCATGCAAATCAACATATCCTGCGCCATAATAATTGTCTCACCAGTTGGGCCAACAATCAGATTCCCATCCCTGCGTCTGACAGCTAAGACAAGAGAACCAGATTGGGAACGCAACCGTGCTTCTCGCAAGGATAACCCCGCCACTGGACAAATCTCCGCATCGATGAGAAACTCCTCCATGTAAAAAGATCGATCGCTAGCCACAATCCCATCCATAAAATCCATCACCTGGGGGCGTAAAGCTGCCGCAGCCATCCGTTTGGCTCCAGTGATGTAGGGGGATATGACTTTATCAGCTCCAGCGCGTTGGAGCTTCTGCACGGCTTCCTCGTTACTTGCTCTGGCAATTGCCCGAATTTTGGGATTGAGGCTTTTGGCAGATAAAATGATATAGAGATTTTCGGCATCAGAAGGTAACGCCGCCACCAGGCAAGCCGCTTTTTCGACACCCATTTTCAGCAGGGTTTCATCGAGAGTAGCATCTGCTTGAATCGCGCTGTATCCTTCCATCTGAGCGATCCTCACCTGTTCGAGACTGGCATCGGCAATCACGAAGGCGGTTTTCTCAATGGCAAATTCAGCAGCAATTTGTCGTCCAATTCGTCCAAACCCACAAATGATGAAATGTTGAGATAAAGATTCCACAAGTTTTCGTTGTTGTCTAAGTCTTCTACCTTCTATAAAATAGCCTTCAATCAAAGCTTCCGTAAATCGATTGACGATATAACCGATGGTAATCACCCCAGCAAAAATTAAGCCGATGGTAAAAATTCGCCCTCGATCTCCCAATGGCTGGGTTTCCCCATAGCCCACGGTCGTTAGGGTAATGACGGTCATATATACCGCATCTAACCAGTGCCATTGCTCTACGAGGTGATACCAGAGCGTTCCTGATAAGAATACTAAGGAGAGGGCAACAACACCCCGTTGTAAGTCTTTTCTGATTCGACGGTATTTATGTTCGACAGAATCCATTCAATTAGGGAATAGGGAATAGGGGATAGAAGCAAATATGGGTACTGCCGTACTACTTAAAGTCGGCAATACCCATATTATCGATTAAATTCGATAGCTATTGAAATTACAATCCAGGAATATTTAGTCCGCTGGTGAGTAGTTCCATCCGTTCGCGCATGGTAGCGGTAGATTTTTCGTAAGCATCCAGCATCGCGTCGAGAACTAGTTGAGAGAGTTCTTCAGGATTTTTGCTAGCAGCATCAGCACCGATACTGACTCTGCGGGGTTCTTGGTTCCCACTCAATACGACGGTGACATCGCCTGCTTGTCCTTCAATTTCCATGACCTCCAATTCTTCTTGGAGCTTTTTGGCATCTTCTTGTACTTGTTGCGCTTTCTTGAAGGCATCAGCAAGTTCTTTCATTTTACCAAGACCAAAGCCGCCAAATCCTTTTCCCTGAGTCATAATTTTTTAATTTTTAGTTACGTCTAAACAATATCTCATCTTACCGGAGTCAGAAAATTCGGGGGTGAGGGTATCCGTCAGTTATCTTAACAAGGGGTTAGGGGTTAGGGTTTAGATAATACGATCCCCCAGTCCCCAAGTCTCCCTATTCCCTAATTTAGAATTCACCTAACATTTTAACTTCTGGTTCGAGTTCGATCGAGTGATTTGCTTTGACTTGGCTCTGGACATAGTAAATCAACTCGCGGATCTGACTAGCGGTTGCATCCTGGCGGTTGATAATAAAATTGGCATGGAGGGTGGAGACTTCAGCATCCCCAATCCGGTAGCCTTTGAGTCCCAAGCCTTCAATTAAGGCAGCAGCATGTTGGGGACTGGGATTGCGGAATACACTACCACAGCTCGGTCTGTCGTAGGGTTGAGTACTGTGGCGTTTTTCCAAGTCGCGGAAGGTGCGAGCTTTGATTTCTTCGGCATCGCCTGCTGCTTGGAGTTGAATTTTGGCACTGAGGACAATGCGGGAATCACCTTGGAGATTGGAAGTCCGATAGCTATAGTTTAAGTCCTGATTGGTGAGCGTCTCGATCGAGCCATCCAGATTCAAGACATCAGTACTGACGAGGATTTCTTGAGTGCTGTGTCCGTGCGCTCCCGCATTCATCACCACAGCACCGCCGAGAGTGCCAGGGATGCCCGCTGCCCATTCCATTCCACCCCAACCCCTACGAGCGGCTTGCCAAGCTAGGCTAGCGACCATTTTACCCGCATCTGCGGAGATCGAATGAGTCTCGTTGTCTAGCTGAGTATTGATATGGCGGAGATGACGAGTACAAATGACTAAACCGACTAAACCTCGATCGCTAATTAGTAAATTAGAACCAGCTCCAATAATCGTAATTGGCAAATGATGCTGTCGCGCCCAAGCCAATCCACTTTGCGTTTCAGCGAGGGTGCGCGGTTCGAGATACCACTGAGCTAATCCACCGACTTTCCACGTTGTTAAACCTTTGAGGGATACAGCCGACCTAATGGGGCAGTCGGTAGGGATTTCCAGCTCTGAATGAGAATAGAGATCGACTTCTACTGACTGTTGCATCTGAATATTTGTGATGGGCGAACGATCTTGGGAAAGTGTCATAGCGAAAAAGTGAGGAGGTTGATTAGAGTCAAGGGACAGTCACCAGCAACAAGAAATCGTGAAAATATCGAGATTGGGATTGATGTTAAATAATTGTGTTTACCCAATTATCAAATTGACAAGAGGAATTGACGACAGCTTAATTACTTAATTAGAGACAATTTAGCACGATAATACACTAATCATTGAACTTTAGACTACATTTTCTGGCTGTTTTTGGGAAACAGTTTGATAAAAATCAACGATGCTAGGGATAATTTGGTTGAGATTACCAGCACCCAAGAACAAACAGATATCACCCTGCTGGAGATTTTGAGTGAGAAATTGGGAGACAGCTTCGAGGGTAGGTTGGTAGCAAACAAGCGGATGGTAATTGCCGATTTCTGCTACTAATTTTTCACCACTAATTGCTCCAGTATTTGCTTCCCCCGCATTATAGATATCAGTAATTATTACTAAGTCAGCATCTTTGAAAGATTGGGCAAACTCAGCTAAAAATTCTAATGTGCGGCTGTAGCGATGGGGTTGGAAGGTAGCGATCACCCGACGCTCGACACCGACACGCAATCGTGCAGCACTGAGCGTGACCAAGATCTCACTAGGATGATGAGCGTAGTCATCGATAAAGGTAATGTCATGCTGATAACCTCGGAGTTCAAACCGCCGTTTGGCTCCGCAGAATGTTGCCAACCCAGCCGCGATTGCTGGAAAGTCTAAGCCAATCTTACGACCTACCGCGATCGTCGCTAGGGCATTACTCAAATTATGCTTGCCTAATACCCCTAACTCTAGAGTGCCCAATAATTTGCCATATTCATATACTTGCGCCGAAGTTCCCGCCGAATGATAATTAATAGCTTGCGCTGTATAGTCTGCGATCTGTCCAGGCTCGACACTGTATGAAATTGTCGGCTTGATTCGATCTCGAACGATCTCACAATCTACCGATCCGATCGTCATTTCACAATGTTGCTTAAATGTGGTAAAGACATCAATTACCTGATCGAGACTCTTATAATGGTCGGGATGATCTAGTTCGATATTGGTGATGATGCCAATTTTGGGCGAGTGTTTGACGATCGAACCATCAGATTCATCGACTTCAGCTACAAAATACTCACTGTTCCCGACTCGCGCATTGCCATCCCAAGCCGTCACTTCGCCACCAACGACGATCGTCGGATCGACTCCCGCCGCTACCAACACATAACCGATCATACTGCTAGTCGTGGTTTTGCCGTGGGTGCCAGCAACGCCGATACTCGAATATTCGCTAATTAATTTTGCCAGTACATCCGATCGATGAAAGATTGGACACCCTTGCTCTAGTGCGGCGGCGAGTTCTCCATTTGTTTTGCCAATTGCTGTCGAACAGATAATTTGAGGCGTTCGATGTCCCGATGGATGCTGCCGAAAATAGTCTAGATTACTCGCGTCCTGCTTCAGGAAAATATGTGCGCCTTCTGCTTCCAATTTTAGGGTAATATTCGTCGATCGCAGATCCGACCCAGAAACGGGTAATCCCCGTCGTGCCAGCACATAGGCAAGTCCTGACATGCCAATCCCCCCGATCCCGATAAAATGAATCGGACGATCGCCAAAATCAATAGAATTACCCATAATATTTCCTCACCAGCCAGATAGAACACGCCTTAATCGACAGGCGTTATCATACCAATTAATTGTTTGTTTTCGATCTAAGTTCATCGTTATGCTGCGTGGAACCATCAGATCGGTAATTTCACAGCAAGAGCATCAATCGATCTTTACTACCGATTGTTTCTTCTAAATTTAAGAGCAACCGGATAGTTGAGGGCGATTACTGCCAAACGGATGTTTGCGAATCCATAACCGCCAAGATCTCTGGCTCGATTAGACTTAGGTCGCTAATCGGTACAACACTTGGAGCAATAAAATCGCTTTTGATGGAATAACTATACCAAATTTTACTAATTAGTCCAGAACTTTAGATAAAGTTATGATTTATTGGTACCGAATAGATATACTAAAGCCGTTGACCAGTATAAAAATATTAGGAATAGTCTAGAATCTGCACAAGAATTATTACATATCGGTACTCTTGCCCAAACATCGTAGCTCGATCGGATTAGAATCGTGAACGTTAGTCATTGGCAAAATAGCAGCCACTGAAATCAAAGCAATCTCTAGAATGTGGGGTTTTCGGCTTTAGTCGCGACCACTGCCAATATTCTTTAGATCGACTACATATATAATCGATTATTTATATTTAACCCTCATGGGAAAACCAACCGGATTCATTGAATACCTCCGCGAAGTCGAAGGCGAAGTATCACCCAGCGAACGGATCCATAACTGGGACGAATTCCACTTGCCCATGCCTGATGACAAACTCCGCAATCAAGGAGCCAGATGCATGGACTGTGGCACCCCATTTTGCCATACGGGAAACCTGATCTCCGGCATGGCAAGCGGTTGTCCGATCAATAACCTCATCCCCGAATGGAATGACCTCGTATATCGTGGACTCTGGCGCGAAGCTCTCGACAGACTGCACAAAACCAACAACTTTCCCGAATTCACGGGTAGAGTATGCCCAGCACCCTGCGAAGGATCCTGCGTACTGGGCATCCACAACCCCCCAGTCACTATTAAAAGCATCGAACACTCGATCGTCGATAAAGGCTGGGAAGAGGGCTGGATCGTCCCCCAACCCCCCGCAAAACGCACAGGCAAACGTATCGCGATCGTCGGTTCTGGCCCCGCTGGACTCTGTGCCGCTGCCCAACTGAATCAAGCTGGACACTGGGTGACAGTACTGGAACGAGCAGATCGTCCAGGTGGATTGCTAATGTACGGTATTCCCAACATGAAACTGGAAAAAGAGCAAATCGTGCTCCGCCGGATTAAACTGCTCGAAGCCGAAGGGATCACTTTTACCTGCAACGTGGAAGTCGGCAAGGATCTGTCTACAGCAGATCTATTAAAAGACTACGATGCAGTCGTACTCTGCACTGGAGCTACTAAACCCCGCGATTTACCGATCGAAGGTCGTGAATTCAAAGGCATCCACTTTGCAATGGATTTCCTCACCGCTAATACCCAAGCCGTCTTAGATGGTAAAGAAAATAGCAAATTCATCTCCGCTGCTGGCAAAGATGTGATCATCATCGGTGGTGGCGATACAGGGACAGATTGCGTCGGTACCTCTATCCGCCACGGTTGCAACAGTGTCGAGCAACTGGAAATCATGCCCACACCACCCCTCAAACGCGCCGCCGACAATCCTTGGCCCGAATGGCCGAAAGTCTACAAAATGGACTACGGACAAGAAGAAGCCGCAGCAAAATTTGGCGCAGATCCGCGTGCCTATCTCACCACCGCGACTAAATTCGAGGGCGACGAAAACGGAAATGTCACCGCTGTTTATACGGTTCAGGTGCAATGGGAACGCAATGAAAAAGGACAATTTGCGCTCAAGCATGTCGCTGGTACAGAGAAAGTCAATCCCGCTCAGTTAGTACTACTAGCAATGGGCTTCCTCGGTCCCGAACAGCCGCTCGTCGATGCGCTGGGCTTAGACAAAGATGCTCGCAGCAATATCAAAGCCGAACATGATAAATACATCACTAGTATTCCTGGTGTCTTTGCCGCTGGTGATTGTCGTCGCGGTCAAAGTCTGGTAGTTTGGGCATTTAATGAAGGTCGCGGTGTCGCTCGTGAATGCGATCTTTATTTGATGGGAAGTACCGATCTACCTTAGATAATTGTCTGAACTGTGATGAGAATGATTCAATGATGGACTATGATTAGTTGCCATTAGTGAATCATTTTAATCATAGTTCAGACATCGATTAACAAATACATTGAGGTAAATATGATGGAAGTCTCGCTGCAAACTGTGTATGATAACCTCGAACAGATCGATCGAGTCGATGCAACTACCAGTGCTGCATATCGTCAATCAGCACAGGAAGTGTTAGCAGATCCTGAAATTAGTTTAGAGTGGCGCAAAGCAATATCCGATCGACTCAACCGAGTCAATCACGAGCTAACTGTTCACGCTCATGTAGATGATGATAGCTATTGAATTTAATTGATAATTGATAATTGGGTTGTGATGAAGGGAATTTAAACACCTGTTATCTGTTGAATTAATTGATAGTTAATAACTATCAATTATCAATTATTAATTATCAAGGAGCGGTTATCTCTACATCTCGCAACATTTCTCTCATCTAGTGGCTTGCGTTAAAGTTAAAGAGATTCGGTAACTAAGGAACTTTGAACAGTCAGAGTCGTTACAGTAGAAGGATATACAAGCTTTTATACAGATGGTTATGATTAACAAACTGCGTTCTCTCATTAAACCCTTGATGAAATCCCTCATAGCAGCCGGACTTGTCCTAACTCTCGTCTTTTCTCAAACTGGAGATGCTCTCGCCGCCAGAAGTGGGGGACGGATTGGTGGCGGTTCATTTCGCGCGCCTAGTCGGGGCTATAGTGCGCCTAGCAACGGTGGTGGCTACAATCGCGGCTATGGTGGTGGTTACGGTGGTGGTTTCTCTTCACCGTTCTTCTTTCTCCCCTTCATGTTTGGTGGTGGCGGGGGAAGTTTATTCTCGCTGATGATTATGGTGGCTGTTGGCGGTTATTTACTCCAGACGTTCAAGCGGGTCACTGGTGGCGATAGTATGGAAGGTGGGGATGTCTACAATCCTCAAGTTTCGATCGCTCAAATTCAAGTTGGTTTATTAGCTGATGCCCGAAATGTTCAGTCAAAATTAGATCAACTGGCGACTACTGTCAATGCGGAGACAGCATCAGGCAGAATGCACCTATTGCAAGAAACCAGCCTCGAACTATTACGTCATCCTGAATACTGGACATACGGAAAAACTAGCACTCAACAAGCCAAACTCGATCGAGCAGAAGCAGTCTTCAATCAATTGTCTCTCGCCGAGCGGGGTAAATTTACAACTGAAACTCTGAGTAAGGTTAATAACCAACTCCGTCAGGCTGATACTAATGCTGTGCTAAATTCTACTGGCGAATTGGCGACAGCAGAACAAGAACGTGCTGAATATATCATCGTTACTCTGATTGTCGCTGCGACTCGATCGATCCAACTACCCAAAATCAATGGTGATGCGGATTTACGTCAAGCCTTACAAATGCTTGGTAGTCTTGATGGTAGTGCAATAGTAGCAGTTGAAGCCATCTGGACACCTCAAGCCAATGGTGACGCGCTCACCACCGATGACATTCACACTCACTATCCCGATCTCAAATTAGTTTAGTGGATTTTGAATTAGATCTAAAAGCCTCCCTAATATTAGGGAGGCTTTTATATGTGTCAATTCAAATCTCGATCGTTATATTTGACAAAAGCGACGAATCTCTTGCCATATTTGCTCGTTTTTATCTGTAAGCTGATGGTCGCTATCCCATTCCAATAGCTCTACCCAGGGATGTGTACGAGCGAAATCCTGACTTACAGAAACCGGAACCACATCATCATTAATGCCATGAATAATTAAAGTTGGCAAAATGCGATCGATCTCAGCCAGCGGATATTTATGAGCATCAACAAGGAAGTCATAATGTAAGGGAACTAGATCTTTAATAGCATGATGATAGACTGACATATAACCAGTTTTCTCCCACAAACTTAATTGTTGCTCGCCAATTTTTGGGAGCCAATGTGTCAAGAAATCAAAAGCAGGTGCCAGTAATACCAACCGCTCAACCTGAGGATGATGTTGAGCAATGATCGCCGCAATCCATCCACCCAAGCTCGAACCAATTAAAGTGACCGAGGATCCATCAGGGGGGAATAAATCCACAATCTGAGCAATTTGGCGAGAAACTGTCAAATGTGTAAAGTCATCCTGATTCAGATCTGGTACGAGGAGATCGATCCCCATTTGGGTAAAATGTTTCTGAATATACTTAGCCTTCGTTGAGCCAGGCCCAGAAGAAAAACCGTGTAAGTAAATATACATTGAGATGGAAGATGGGAGATGGGAGTAAGATACTAATCTAGTAGGGTGCTTTACTGCGCCAGCACGAGCGTACCACTTATTTTATCTCTACCTTTTAAATCATCCGCCAAAATTTTATATTCACAATCCGTAACCTTCCCCATCGCACTTACCCAAAGAACCTATAATCAATGGCTACTGCGCTCTACTTATATACATGTCTCCATCAAATACCAACGCCGATAATCGACTCCCACTCACCAAACGTCCTCGTCGCCTGCGTCGCAACCCTAGTATCCGCAGCCTAGTCAGCGAAACCAAGCTCAGTGTTGACGATCTGATTTATCCGATGTTTGTGATGGAAGGTGAAAATCAACGGGTAGAAATTGTCTCGATGCCCAATTGTTACCGCTATAGTTTAGACTTACTCCTGGTTGAAATCGCGGAACTATACACCTTAGGCGTAAAAGCAGTCGCCCTATTTCCCGTCGTCTCCGAAAGCAAAAAAGATGACAACGGCACCGAAAGCTATAACCCCGAAGGATTGGCTCAACAGGCTGTGAGAGCAATTAAGGCTCAAACACCAGGAACGATCGTGATTACCGACGTTGCGCTCGATCCTTTCACCACGCACGGACACGATGGCGTGATTGATGAGCACGGTGTGATCCTCAATGATGAGACTGTCGAAATTCTCGTCAAAATGGCTGTCTCCCAAGCTCAAGCAGGCTGCGATATGGTCGCGCCATCCGATATGATGGACGGACGGATTGGGGCAATTCGGCAAGGTTTAGATGCACATGGTTTTACTGATGTAGCGATTATGGCTTACTCGGCTAAATATGCCTCTGCTTATTATGGTCCATTCCGTGATGCGCTAGACTCCGCGCCAAAATTTGGTGACAAGAAAACCTACCAAATGGATCCAGCGAATGCGCGGGAAGCTCTGACTGAAATCGAACTCGATATTGCCGAAGGTGCAGATATCGTCATGGTCAAACCTGCACTGGCATATCTCGATATCATTCACCAAGTGAAGGCAAATTGCAACGTCCCAGTTGCTGCTTATAATGTCAGTGGTGAATACTCGATGATCAAAGCTGCCGCTCAACTTGGCTGGATTGACGAGCAAAAAATTGTGATGGAAACGCTGCTGAGTATCAAGCGTGCTGGTGCAGATCTGATTCTCACCTATTTTGCCAAAGATGTCGCATTAATTTTGAAGAAGTAGATCGATCATCGAGCTAGTGAAGACATATCCCCGACTTCTTGGAGCAGTCGGGGATATCGTGGCGTGGGTAAAAGACATGACGCTCCCACAATATTGTAAGATGAGAGGATGACGATAGTCAGGTTGATTACTCCGAAATAGAATCGATCAAGAACTTATCAAGTTTCGTCAGTAACAAGGGCATAATAAAATAACGACCGATAAAACAACTATCTTCAAATACTCTTTACTAGCCACTAACTCAATATGGCAGCGACAAATTTTCGGGACTATTACGCGATCTTGGGAGTGAACAAGAACGCCAGCGCAGATGATGTCAAAAAAGCTTATCGGCAACTAGCACGTAAATATCATCCAGATCTCAATCCAGGGGATAAAACTGCTGAAGCAAAATTCAAAGAAATCACCGAAGCGAATGAAATCCTGTCGGATGTCGATAAACGCAGCCAGTATGACAAGTTTGGACAATATTGGAAACAGTCCGAACAACCTAGAACGAATACTCGATCGACTGTAAATAGAACTCCACCTGGTGATTTTAACTCAGTTGACTTTGGTCAATACAATAATTTTGACGATTTTGTCAATGAGTTATTAGGTCGTTTCAATAATCCCAGTACTGCCAATCCAGCGAATCCAAAACCAACTGGGGCAAAGGCTACAGCGACGAAGAGTGCAAGTGATGCTGCTACTGCGAATACTACCACAAACAATGGGACTAACGTCGGCGGCGATCGCGAGGCAACAATCGGACTTTCGCTCACAGAAGCATTTAAAGGCGTTCAGAAAAGTTTTAATCTAGGCACTGAAACCATCAAAGTTCGGATTCCAGGTGGTGCCAAAGCTGGCAGTCGGATTCGAGTTCGTGGCAAAGGAAATGTCAACACTTACAACAAACAACGCGGTGACTTATATCTAACGGTAGAATTGCAAGCTCATCCTTTTTTCCGGCTCGATGGCGAACAACTCACCTGTGAAGTCCCTGTCACCCCCGATGAGGCTGTTCTAGGTGCCCAAATTGAGATTCCGACTCCAGATGGTATGGTAACAGTTAATGTGCCTGCTGGCGTGCGATCGGGTCAATCGCTGCGACTCCGTGGCAAAGGCTGGGCAAATCCCCGTGGCGAACGTGGCGATCAATTAGCTAAAATTATTATCGATACCCCCAAAAGTATCAGCGATGACGAACGCGAACTCTACGAAAACATTCGTACCGCACGGACTTACAATCCTCGCAATCATTTTAGTCAAGTTATTCTTTAGGGGATAGGGGATAGGGGATAGGGGATAGTGGATAGTGGATAGTGAATAGGAAATAATTGTAGCAATCTCCAATCTCCCATCTCCAAAATGAGTATCAGAATCTATGGCAATCGAGAGTTAAAGACGTTACCAGGACTGGAAACTAGACCTACACCTGCGCGAGTTCGGCAGGCGTTATTTAATGTTTGGCAAGGAGCTATCTTTGATTGTCGGTGGTTGGATCTTTGTAGCGGCAGTGGTGCGATGGGTGCAGAAGCTTTGTGTCGGGAAGCCAAGCTCGTAGTTGGCATCGAGCGATCGAGTGCAGCCTGTAGTATTATCGAGCAAAACTGGGAAAAAGTTGTGGGCAAATCCCAAAAATTTCAACTCTTGCGTGGAGAAGTTGTGAAACGGTTAGCAGATTTAGCAGGACAACAATTCGATCGCATTTACTTCGATCCACCTTATGCAGGAGAATTATATCAGCCTGTCTTAGCGGCGATCGACCTATATCGGCTTTTGGCTCCAATGGGCGAACTTGCTGTCGAACACAGTCCCGATCAGAGTATCAGCATATTACCAACATCGTTACCAACGATCGAACTCTGTCGTCATAAAAACTATGGCAATACATCAATCTCTTTCTATCGACTTAGTGAAAATCGAGTGGATAAGCAGTAGTGAAAATCCTGCTATCCACTATTGGCTATCTACAACCCTAGTTGATTGCCGCGTTTGTACTGCATGTAAGCCGCAACAAATAAGCCACTGAGAGTAATAAAGACTAAGCCAAGTACAATACCAGCTAGTAAAGGTTCTACCACGTTGAGACTCCGTAATTAGTTCAAATCATTTACTCTAGCGTATCGGGTTTAGGGGCTTTGGTGCAAGATATTCGTTTTTTTAGGATTTAGTACTTAGCGTAGATCTGAGGATACCCACGGGATGTCACAGTAACACTATACTATGCCTTGATGCCGGATTTGCAATCTCCCATACTCTCACTCCCCACATTGCAACTCGATACTTTTCTCTATATAACTTTACAATCGGATAAAAAGCTTAAGATATTTAAGAAATGTTTCATAAATCTGAGATTTATGGATAAACTATAGGTGTGTAGACATCAACCTTTGTGCCAAATCTATACTTTTATCTTAATATCCTCAATTTAACTTCATCTATAAAGTAGGCACGTCTTGGATATCCGACTACCTAAACTCAGACAAACATCATGGCAGCAGATTGGATCGATCGTCATGGCTGGCTTGTCGATCTGTTTGTGTGCAATCGTTGGTTGGCACTCACTTCAAGAATCAAACCCCTATATCAATAGCGTATTAGCCAAAAAAGGCGATCCTACTCTCGGACATGCAATCTTTCAGATTAATTGTAGTGGCTGCCATGGACTCGACGCAAATGGCAGAGTTGGCCCAAGCCTGCGGGAAATTTCCAAACGCAAATCTCCACACAGTTTGATCGAACAAGTAACTAGCGGGAATACGCCACCGATGCCCCAGTTTCAACCAAATCATCAGGAAATGGCCGATCTGTTGAGTTATTTGGCAACGCTTTAGATGGGAGATGGGAGACTGGGAGGTTGCTACGATTATTTCCTATCCACTATCCACGAAACCACTATTCACTACTATCCACGAAACCACTAGACCTCCTGCGAAAGTAAAAATAGAATCTTTTTCAGTACCGTTTTCATCTATAGTTCCCCCTATCCCCTATCCCCTATCCACTCTACATATCTAATTCGACACTGACAATTTCAAAAAGTAACCAAGCAGATAGAGAGAGCCACAGAGGACTGGTTGATGGGTATTGCGATGAATCATCGCGGCGTTTAAGCCCGTGCTGAGATCCGTAGAAACACTTACTGAGTCGAGATCGCAACAGATAGACTCAGCCAAATCGCTTAGTTGTGCTGGATCTGCCGAACTGTGATCGGGGACGGGCATGAGGTACAATCGATCGCCAGGTCGGAGTAAAGCTTGAAAAATTTCTCGGTGTGATTTCGTAGAAAGCATTCCCATCACCCAACTAATCGGTGTCTTTACGGTGTCGATATACTTACGTAATTCGATCGCAGCGGCTGGATTATGAGCACCATCGATTAATAATTTGTGCCCTAGCCAAGTCGTCCATTGAATTCGCCCTAACCATTGGGTATTTGCCATACCTGTGACGATCGATTCGTCGCTAATTTTCCATCCAGCTTGGTGTAAAACCTGAATTGTGGCGATCGCAATGGCTGAATTCGTCAATTGCATCTCACCTAGCAAAGCCAGAGGATATTTAGTCCCCGCAAATTCGACCCAGGGCAGCGAATTTGATGATAATGAGGCTTTATCTACCAGGGTGGGTTTTGGTGTCACTACGGCTGGTTTAACCCAAGTTGTGGGGCAGTTGAGTGCAGCGATCTTGTCGCTGACTACCTTCACAGCGTCAGAAGGGAGAATCCCGATAATTGCGGGGCAATTTGGTTTGAGGATACCAGCTTTTTCGCCCGCGATCTTCGCGATGGTATCGCCGAGTTGTTGCCAATGTTCGATCGATATCGACGTAATAATCGTTGCGAGTGGGCGATTGCAAACATTTGTAGCGTCTAGTCTACCGCCCAACCCGACCTCAATCACGGCGATATCTACCTGTGACTGAGCAAAATATAACCACATTGCCGCCGTTACAATTTCAAACTGGGTAGGCGTGGGTGTTGTCGAATCTATGGCAGCAATAACTTGATTCAACGTGCTGACAGCGATATCGGTGGGAATTGGTCGATTATTAATACAAATTCGCTCATTCCAATTTACTAAGTGTGGCGATGTATATCGACCGACTTTATAGCCTGCGGTACTGAGAATGCTAGATAGATAAGCACAGACAGAACCTTTGCCATTTGTCCCTGCAACATGAATGATCGGTACAGATTCATGGGGAGAGCCGAGAGCAGCGAGTAAGGTTTGAATCCGGCTGAGTCCTAAATTCACCCCAAATTGGTGAAATGGTGCCAAGCATAGATCGATATCTGAGATTAGATCTGTCACGGAAAAGGGTAGGGATAGAGAAGAGTCTTAATTTATATCTTATTTTTGGAAAAAATGCCATCCATGTCCGACTTAATCTCACCATCAATTGTAGATCTGGATCGCGATCGATGGTGAGATTAGCCTCAATTGATATTTATCAGTGGTTGCACGGATGGAATAACTTCTTAGTTAAAGTTATCGTGAGATGAATGACAAAGATTGCTTTTGACACATTATGCAACCAAAAATTGCCAGTGGATGTCATTAGCTATTTAGTATCATTCACTAATATTTTGATTGGCGATGAGTTGAATCTAAAATCTATCCAAATCTACGGTCAATCCCACTGAATATTTAATCACATATACCAATCATTCAAACCAAATGCAAAACCTATCAACCCATGAAAATAGATTAGCAAAAACACTTAAATTAACCAGTAGTGCTTGTGCTGTGGCTGGTGGTGTCATGCTTGCCGCCAATCTAACCGACATTAGTAAGTATGGATTTGTATTTTTGGCACTGAGTTCTAGTCAAATGTTAGTCGCTAGTCTGTGGACTAAAGACACGACAATGATCATTTATTCAGGATCGCTATTTTTGTTTGTTGATTGCCTTGGTATTTACCGATGGATTATTCAATGATAGTTATGGCTGCTCTTAGCGATCGAGACTTATTGAAATACGAGAAATAGTGTGTCAAATACTTATGAATTTAATTTTTTATAAGTATGAATCAAGTCATTACTATATCTCAGACCAAAGCCTATTGTTTTCAAGCTAACCCCGATATCAACCCGAAGGAAGCTCTATTATGACTACCAGCAATCAATCCATTTTAAGTAAAGATCTAATCGATCGACAATTCGATCTCCGCAGTCTCGATCGATCTGTAGAAGCAGCCTGTGAAATGGCGATGAGAGATCCTAGATCACTATATCTATTCATGCAACGCTACGTGCATTTTAATGGATATGCAGGCAGTTTGGTCGCTCGGTTGGCAAGCTCGATTGGCTTGTCTCGTGATCTATTTAATAGTGCAGATTGCAGTGTTATTGATGAAGCAGATCGGGGGATGGAAATTGCGGCTAAAGTTTTTGCAGCAACTATCGACGAACATGCCGACCAAGGGGCGAAATATGTTCCTCACCGGACATTAGCCCAAATTACCCTCAAGGCTGTCGGTGATTACGCTGGATTGACAGAAGCAGAACGAAATGAGTTTGCTGTCACTCCCACTTGGATGAAAGAAGTCCTAAATGATACAGTCGCTAAGTATCAAGGTGTCCCAGGCGATGCCGCTGCTTTGATACGCGGGATGGGTTGTCACGTCGCATCGGAAATGCTTGCTGACCGTGAATATGCACTGATAGATAAAGTGATCAGACACGATCATCGCGGCACAGGTTTTGATGCTTTTTTGCGCAACGGTGATGGTAAAGCGAAAATCAATGGTCACAACTTTAGTGCTTGGTATTGGATCGTGATCCATAGCAAACACCAAGGGGTTGGGGTTGAAGCCGAACACTCTGAATTTGCACTCGAAGCGATCGATCTAGCCGCAGCATACAGACCAGAATCGACTCAACAAATTCGGAAATATGCGCTCCAAGGATTTGCTGATTTTGTATCAATTCAGCAAAAAGTATTTGCAGAAATCTCCAGAGAGTGTTCTGAGTTAAAAGTACTCGCACTAGTCTAAATATATATTTAGATCGAGAGAAAACCCTCTAGCCAATTTAGGCTAGAGGGTTTTTGACGATGCTCGCAAGCGAGAGGCTAGCAAATATTTTTTGGCAGATGACACTAACTATTCTGCTTGTGGGTACTCTAAAGGTAGGAGCGAGTTAATCATCGTACCTCGATACTCTATCTGTCCAAAACTGGTTTTCTGTCAAGCTAGTTAGCAATGGCGAACTGTAATGCAGTTGAGACCAGCGCAAGATTCGGATCGGATGAAAATTTATACTAAACCCACAAATTTAAAATCAATAATGCTAGGTCTGTTGGCACAGATTCCAATAGGAATAATATGAATCGATCTACTGCTACACACAACCACTTTTCTTTTTCGGCAAGAGAATTGCCCACAAAACTGCTAGAACATATTCAAGCTGGTGAAACAGGTTACTGGCAACACCAATTCGATCGATTGGGAGATCGAGAGCCAAACTTTTACTGGAATGTGGGTATTGCCAATGGTCAAATTCTATATTCAGGAAATCGATGTTGGTCGGCACAAATGTTGCTCAGAGTCACCGAGCGATATGTGCCACGGACTCGGAGTTCTGTCAAAATGCAGATTGAAGTACTCCGGCAAAAGGTCAAGGAAGAAAAATTTAGCTCTGCTCAATTGTTTGCGATGATGAAGCAATCGAACATTATCACTGAAACACAATTGGTCGAAGCTTTGCGCACCAAAGTGTTAAGCGATCTAGATCTCTACTTATTAATGGGTGGTGGATCGGCAAAATTCATTCAGGAAGATATCGAACATCAATTGCCAGTTAATGGTTTTAGTCCGATCGAACTACTTGATGAAGCCGAACAACGACAGTTGCAATGGACGCAATTGAGACAGCAGGTACCCTCTATGAAATTGTGTCCGATCCTCGATCGAGAAGCAATGGAAAAGGCCAACTTGCCAGATAGCCAGCAGCAGCGAATTGAGAAAATGGTGCAATCAGACAAGTCTCTAAACTCGATTGCCGAAGGGATGGCAAAGGATAATCTGGAAGTTGCCCAGATGTTTGCCAAATTGGCAAGAATCGGATTGGTTAGATTTCAACCACACCAAAAACACACCACCGCTACGGTGATGGTAATTGATGACTCACCAGTGCTATTGTCCCAATTCAATCAGTGGGTATCGGCTCTCGGTTATCTGGTGACGACCTGTCAAGATGCGAAACAAGCGATTGGCGCGATTAAGCAAATCAAACCATCAATTATTTTCATCGATATTAATATGCCAGAAATTTCTGGATTTGAGCTAGTCAAACAAATCCGGCAACAGCCAGATCTTCGGGCAATCCCCCTGACGATCTTGACAGGAGAACAAAAGCTATCGAATAAGTGGCGAGCGGAGTGGAGTGGTTGTGAGTTTCTGACTAAACCGCTCACATCTGCAGGGATTGGTGATTTTCAAGTTCAGCTTGAAGAATTGATTCCGAGATTGCTGAATCCAGCTACAGCCAAAGTCAAAGTCCCAACAACATAAAGGAAAAATAATGCGATTTTTAATTATTGATGATAGCTCTGTAGACAGCCACGCTCTAACTTCGGTGTTGCAAATACTCGGACATGAGGTCAATCGCTGCGAGAGTGCCACCGATGCCATGAGCACAGTGGAAACTGGCAAGTACGATTGCGTATTTTTAGATGTCGTGATGCCAGAACAAGATGGTTATAAGTTTTTGCGCACAATGCGGCTAAATCCCCCGACAGCGAACCAGTATGTAGTGTTCTGCTCTAGCAAGAAAACATCTCTAGAGGTGAATTATGGTATTCAGCGAGCTGGTGCAAATGACTATCTACCCAAACCAGTCAGTCGTGAAAGTATCGAACAAGTCATCGCCAAAATGCCAGCATAACGTAGTGAAGAGTCGGAAATGGGAATTTAAACCCATCGTCCTCTCATCTCCCTACCGTGTCTGCACAATTTGTTTGATGCTGCCTCGTCCTGCTACCCCACCCCAGCCCTCCCCTTGTAAAGCAGGGCTGATCTATTGAAGAAAGGAAAATAAATTTGTAGGTTGGGTTGAGCCTCGTTGGCGGAGCCTCTCTGCGTTGGCGATAGCCTGCCGTAGGTACAGGCAGACACTTTTGCTGAGGCAAAGGCTTCGCCAACGT
>JANYDE010000054.1 GCA_025359915.1 Chamaesiphon sp. 336R_metabinner_41
GCTGGTATGTTGAAGCTCTCAAGTACGTTAAAGCAAACCACGGTTTGTCTGGCGATGCTGCGGTAGAAGCTAATTCCTACATCGACTATGCAATTAACTCCTTGAGCTAGTTCATAGTTATTACCCGAAGTTATTTCTCAATGCTTGCGATTTCGTTGGCGATGGGAAATAGCTTCGGGGTATTTTTTTGGCTGTCAATAACAGTAAAATGAAGTGACACCAATTTAAAGAATTAAAGCGGTAGATATTTACCCCACCCAGCGACGCGCGCTCGTCGGGTTCCCCGACGGTTTAGCGCGTCAAGACAACCTCCCCTTAGAAAGGGGAGGAGCTAATCGAAGAATTAAAGCGACAGATATTTACCCCACCCAACCTCCCCTTAGAAAGGGGAGGAGCTAATCTATGACCGATTCTGATTTACTCAAAACCTTACTTGGAGCTATCGCGGAGGCGGATTCGTCTACGCGGATGGTGGAGGCTGTCGAGAAGTTGTCAGAGGCACGGCTAGCAGCGGCTGTACCGAACTTGATTACGGTTTTGGGATACAACAATCCTGGGGCCGCAGTCGCGGCGGTGGAAGGGCTGATTTCGATCGGCAAGCCTGCGGTTAAACCGTTGCTGGAGTTGTTGGATGGGTATAATTATGGGGCGAGAGCGTGGGGATTGAGAGCGTTAGCCGGAATCGGCGATCCTCAAGCGTTGGATTTATTATTAGATGCGGCTGCAAATGACTTTGCGCTGAGTGTGCGGCGGGCTGCGGCGAGAGGATTGGGAACGATTCATTGGGATGAGTTGGAGGTTGAATTGCTTGCACCTGCTCAGGCGAGAGTGATTGAAGTTTTACTTACGGTATCCCAGGATCATGAGTGGATTGTTCGGTATGCGGCGATTACAGGATTACAGGAATTAGCGATCGCCAGTACTATTGCTAGTCCCGATTTAACCCGCCAAATCTTGGTACACTTCGATCGATTGGTAGACGTTGATGATAATTTAGCCGTCATCGCCCGAATTTGGTTGGCGCAAAAAGAGATCCAAACATATATTGCCGAAATCTTGAGTGAGCAACCAACACTAGAGCCAAAAATATCGGTTGATTGGCAAACAACACTAGAGAAACTCTACGCTCGGAAACGCCAAGAACAACCACATCCTGAAGGCGATCCTCATAAGTTTCTCGAAGTAGCTGCGGCAATTTTCAAGGGTGAGTAAATAATTGATAATTGATAATTATTTATTCTCAATTAATTTTTCTAACCACAATAGAATTGCCCAAACTATTGGCACAGTGGCGGCTAAACCGAGCCAAAAGTTGTGGGCGAATTCGGGGGATCGATCGAGTGCCCAACCGCCTAATGGTGGTCCAATAGCGTATCCTGCTGCCCAACACAGGGAATTAATGGAAGTATAAACACCGCGCAGGGAAGAGGGAGCGAGATCGGCAATTAGTGCAGAGGCGGTGGGGGTATAACAAACGATCGCTAAAGCAAATAATCCTAAGCCTAAACTTGCCCATAAAAGTGCATAACTATTACTTGTTCCCGTAATAGTTATACAGATAAAACCTAGGATCCAAAAGCCACCAGAAATCATTAAAGATCGAGCGTGATTTAACCTTTGTAATAATTTTAAAATTGGCAATTGAAAGGCAACTGTCATTAGTAAATGTCCGGTAAATAATGTACTAATTATTTGAGGGTTGAAGCCAATTGTACTAGGTTGAGGGACGAAACTACTAAAATATAATGGCAGTGTACTTTGAAGTTGAGAGATGTAGACAGTGAGAATAATATTTACAATGACATAAACTAATAAACGTCGATCGCGTAATGCGGTTGCATAGCCACTAATAAACTGAATCGGCTTTTTATTAGATTGTAATGTCTCTTTAATTCCCCATAATATGGTTAGAAAGAAACAACAAAAGGAAATACCATCGATGATAAATAGATTGCGATATGCGCCAGTAGAACTAATTAATATTCCTCCCGCAATAATCCCCAATCCCATCCCCACATTATCCGCCAAACGGGTAATTGCGTAGGCAAATCGACGATCTTCCCCTGTGGTAAGATCGGCAACAATCGCCTCATTCGCGGGCCAATACAAGCCCAATCCTAAACCCTGAACTAAACAGCCAGCAATTAATGTGGTAAAATTATGGGTATTTGCTAAGATAAAACAGGCGATCGATAAAACTAATGTAGCTAATAATAAGACAGGTTTCCGTCCCCATCGATCGGCATAAGTACCACTGATTAGCCGTCCAGCAATCCCCGAAATTGAGGCACTACCTAATGCTAATCCAACAGATGTTGCCGATAATCCCACCTGTTGAACGAAAAAAATTGGTGCGTAAAAGATCGTAAAACCACTGCCAATTTCTGATAGCAATCGACCCAAAGCAAGAATCCAAATCTGTCGAGGTAGTTTGGACATATTGATAGCGAGTCGCTGCATTGAGCAGGTTGAATATCGGGAAAATAGAAAACCAGGGTGTTCAAATTAAATTTACACCCTGACCCCCACTTTAGCATTCCATTCCGCCTACTGGAGAATAGTCTATCCTTCGCGACTCAATACTTCCATCTTGACATCACCAATACCATCGTTTTTGATGCCGATGATTTCAGCCGCACCAGCGGAAACATCAATAATGCGGCGACTGTGGAAAGGACCACGATCGTTGATGCGCACTGTTACGGTTTTACCCGTTTTGATACTAGTGACTCGGACTTTGGTACCAAAAGGTAGGGTGCGATGTGCGGCTGTCAAACCGCTGGGAATGTACCTTTCACCATTAGCTGTCTGAGTACCGCCTTCAATTCCGTACCAGGATGCTTGTCCGCTTTGGGTAGCGATAATTTTATCTAGAGTGGGTTTAATTGTAGCTGCGGGTTGCTCGATCTTGACGATTCCTATAGCTGGTTTAATTGTAGCTGCGGGTTGCTCGATCTTGACGATGCTCTTTTCTTGAACAGGCAATTTGCTAGGAGTAGCTGGTTGTTTAGGAGCTTCTACTGGAATGGCAATACTTGGCTCTGGAGCGACGATTGTGTCGCCAACTTGAGCGATGACAGTATTTACAATCTGCGAAGTTTGAGCATTGTTAATACCGAACACAGGTACGCCGGATTCAAACATCGGGTTATCCCGATCCTTGGGATTACTAGCAATTGGTGAAACTTGTGGCGATGAGTTGGTTTGAAGCTTATCGATCGAAGGGACAATTGCTGCTATCGTAGTATTCGGATCGGTAAATGGTGTAGAGATTGGGTTTTTAGGTGTTTCTGCTAAGAGCGTCCTTGGCAGCGGCGTGACGGAATTGACGATCGCCGGAATAGCCGCAATTGGTGCTGCGACTCGAACATCAGAATTGAACAGAGGATTTATTACTGGCAGTTTTACCACAGGTAACTGTGAAACTGGATTTTTGCCGTGAATGTTGACTACTTTATGCTGTTTCGATCGAGAATGCGCCTTATTTTTATGATTGAGTGGCGTGACAATCGGGAGCTTACTGACTAGTGGCACTGGTTTGATGTGGACTGAAGTTACCACATCAGTTTCTAGTTCGGTTACAACCAACGGTGTAATTGTTGGTAGGGATTGCGGGGCGATGGGAATATATTTATTAGCTGAAGATGATATAGTGCTAGCCTGAACGGTAGCCATCGGCCCGATTACGGTAGTCAATACTACTGTGGCTAGACAAGTCCAACGATTTTGATTCATATCCTTTGAAGAGAAACAATATTGAGTTACTGAGGTTAATTAATTCAAAATGCTGGTTGTTTACCGCCGATCGTGTTTGCGTCTACGCTAATGATAAGCTTTGCCCTTAGTGGCACCTGATCCGCTCAACTTCCGTTTTTGACTAATCTATCCATCTAATGGGAATTAGCTGCTAATCGGTTTGCAATCCAGCCAAGCAATAGTACTTGTTCAAGTAACAGTCATAATGTTGCTTTTATTACAATTGCTCAACTTAACAACTCAGTGTACTAATTGAGTACTTTAATAGTTTACCCTCAGAACTGTCATCACTCTCAACAATATGAAGTTAAAGTGGGAGATGGGAGCGAAAAGTGCGGTCTTGCGGCGCAAGACAGAGGAAACCCCAAGACAGATTTTAGATGAATTTCGATCGAGAGCACAATCCATCTAAAATCTAGTCCCAGTTTAACGATGACGACGACCGTGGCGACGACCATTACCTTCACCACCACCTAAAACATCCATCTGGACAGTACCAACGCCAGATCCGGTTAAACCGATTGCTCTAGCAGCACCAACCGAAAGATCGATTACTCGTCCACCCACAAAAGGACCGCGATCGTTAATCCGAACTACTACCGAACGACCAGTCCGAGGGCTAGTGACCCGAACTCTAGTACCGAAAGGTAGAGTCCGATGAGCAGCAGTGAGTCCACCTGAATTGTATCTCTCCCCATTGGCAGTGAGGGGGCCGCCTTCGCCTGCTTCGTTACCGTAGAACGAAGCTTGTCCGACGGATTGAGCGATTAATTGTTGTTTTACATTTGGTTGGCTGGAATTGACTGATGGTGTAGCAGATGCGGCTGTTGATAGAGCCAGTGTTGCTACTAGAGCAGTTAATCCAGTCAAAGTTTGGTAATTCATAAGCTTGTTGTGAAACGTCATTTGTCTGTGAGATTTAGCTGATATCTCCCATAAATTCGTGGGTAAATCATTAATTGCTAGCTCAACGTTGTTCCGCATTCACCTCGGTGTGAGGAACGTTGGGTCTACCATAACACGAAGTTTTTTGAAAAAATACCACATAAGATCATTGACGAATTGGATTTTTTGTGCATCAAAAAAATGGCGATCGACCGACGGAAGCACAAGCGATCCCCGCCCAAACAAGCTTTGAGCGGTACGATCCCCAGTATTTTTAAATAAGTAAAAGTAATATATTACATTTCTTCATATATAATATTCAAATATTTATTTGATACAAATTGGGTTGACAGGTTTCGCCGATCGACATTTTTTTTCAACAGGAATTTTATCGATCTGAGTTTCGATCGATCTTGATCTACTTACTCACACCTTGCACCAATAGATGAAAACTAGTGCAAGATGTGAGTTTATCTATTTAGCGATTGAACTTATTGATGTGCTTGCAACACACCTAAACTAGTTTGAATGGGAATAATATCGAGGGTATCTGGAGTCGCACAGAATTTGAGATCGGCAAAACATTCCAGTCGCACTAACCTTTGTCCGTGACTGGCGAGGTAAAATAAATCTAGCAGATTGTCTTGCCACTGACGATATAAAGCGATCGAAGCTACCAATTCATCATTTCCAGCAACATCTGCCAATGACACGCCTAATTTAGTAATAATACTATCGGCGATCGCCCCCGCACATACTGTATCTTCTAAAGAGTAATCACCTTCCCAACCCGATCCGACCATCCAGACCGTCTCCGGTTGCTCAGAGACGACATAATCCACGATCGCCTGACGATTGACCAAAGCTGCCGCGAGGACGATTTTCGCCGCTTGTACGCGCTCCAAGGTGCGAGTACCGTTAGTAGTGCTGATAAATAACCGTTTACCTTTGACCACTGCTGGCGTGCAGTCTAGTGGCGAATTACCCAGATCGCAACCAGCTACTTTTGCACCACCCCGTTCGCCACCGCGCAAACGTAATTCAGACGGCCATTTGTCACTCACTTGCATCAGTGTATCCATGTTGCTAAAAGCTTGGATTGCCTCAGCTCCAGAATTTAGTGCTGCTGCGATTGTAGAGGTAGCTCGTAGTACATCGATCACGATCGCGCATACTGGCAATTCATCGGCTGGTGTACGTTCGGGAGTATGGTAGGTATATAATTTCACAGTTTAAGACAAAAATATTTCTGGTTCGGAGAGGCATTCTGTACCCCAACACAATCTTAATCCCACTCGCACCCGAAAATTCTGACCATCCATAATTTAAGGTAGGAGTATTTCGTGTCGGAATATTTAAGCGGTTAAGACATATCCCCGACTTCTTGAAGAAGTCGGGGATATAACCTGATGAGAACAGCTTTGGGAGTAGTTAGTATTCTAGTACTGAAGAATCGACTTCTCGACTCCAGGCTTGAATCCCACCTTTGACATTTGTCCCTTCAATGCCCGCTGCTTGAAGAATTGCCAGGGCTTTCGCCGATCGACCACCCATCTTACAATGAGCAATGAGGCGATGACCATTGAGAGCTGCTTTTACCTGTTCAATTCCCTTACCATTTTCGATATCAGGTAGTGGAATCAAGATCGAGCCAGGAATTTTGGCAATCTCGTATTCATTGGGATTGCGGACATCAATCAAGACGAAATCATTAGCACCACTATCGATGAGTTGCTTTAATTCTGTCACAGTCATTTCTGCGAGCATACTTTGTTGGGCAGCTTCAGCCGCCTGCGCTTGAGGAATTCCACAAAACTGTTCGTAATCGATTAATTTCTCAATCACCGGACGCACTGGATTGGGACGCAGTTTCAACTCGCGGAACTTCATCTCCAGGGCATTGTACAACACCAAGCGACCGCTGAGAGTAGTCCCTTGACCGAGAATAATCTTGACAGTTTCCGTCGCCTGAATTACCCCGATAATACCTGGGAGGATGCCCAAAACACCGCCTTCGGCACATGAAGGTACCATCCCTGGTGGTGGTGGCTCTGGATACAAATCGCGATAGTTTGGCCCACCTTGATAATTAAAGACTGTCGCCTGTCCTTCAAACCGGAAAATCGACCCATACACGTTGGGTTTGTCTAATAAGACACAGGCATCATTGACCAGATAACGAGTGGGGAAGTTATCTGTACCATCAACGACGATATCATAAGGACGGATAATATCGAGGGCATTATCAGCACTCAATGCTGTCTCGTAGAGATCTACCTGACAGTAAGGATTGATTTCATGAATCCGGTTTTTCGCCGATTCGATTTTGGGTTTACCGACCCAGGAGGTGCCATGAATGACTTGACGCTGAAGATTGGAGTGGTCAACCACGTCAAAATCCACGATGCCGAGCCGACCAACGCCAGCAGCAGCAAGATAGAGTAACAATGGCGAACCAAGTCCACCCGTACCGACACAGAGTACGCTAGCGGCTTTGAGGCGTTTTTGACCCTCTAGACCGACTTCTGGGAGGATGAGATGCCGCGAATAGCGGGCATATTCCTCTGGTAATAACTGGATTTCGTCCAGATTCGGATTGAGCATAGCTAGTTCAATTTAAAGCTGATGATTGGTGATTTCAACAGCGATCGCCAAGAGGTTTGGTATCTAGAAACTAACTAGCACTCTGACCGTCGCCGAGTGGTCTACAGGTACAAATATTTAGATTTGGACACTGTTTACCAGACTGATAGTTATTATTCTACCTCGATCGCGGGGCATCTTCACGGAAGAATCGCTCGGCACTTCGACCATTATGGCTAAAAACCCGACTTCTTCAAGAAGTCGGGTTTTTGTCCTCACCAGCTTGGAATCTGCGATCAATAGTTTCAGCATAGCTACTTAAATTAGAATAGGGATACACCTGAAGATGTATCCCTATTCTGCTACCAATCAAAGACTAATCCTAAGCTGCGACTGGAACTGGATAAACGCTAATTTTCTTACCGTTTTTGCCTCTGCGCTCGAATTTCACAACGCCATCAACTAGAGCATAGATAGTGTAATCTTTGCCCTGTCCGACATTGTTGCCCATGTGGAAGGAAGATCCACGTTGACGAACGATGATGTTACCAGCGCGGACGATTTCGCCACCGTATTTTTTGACACCCAATCTCTGGGCGTTTGAGTCTCTGCCGTTTCTAGTACTACCTGTACCCTTCTTAGAAGCCATAATTACCTCGGATTACTAAAATTGTATTGCGATTACGTTAGTTGTGACCGATGCGATTAAAATCGCCCCTCGGATTGCAAAGTCCGCCTACGCGGACTGAATCTATATAGTCCGCATAGGCGGACTTTGCATCATGAGCCGTACTCGCGGAGCGTATCCGCCAGGATGGTTTTAATCACAGGCTTTTCCTCAAACCCTAAACAGCAACTGCAACAGCTTCAGCGGTAGCGATCGCTGCGCCATTAACACTGATAGAATCGATCATCAAGCGAGTTACTTCTTGACGGTGCCCGCGTTTTTTACGGGTTTTCTTTTTAGGCTGCATTTTGTAGACGATAATCTTGCGGGCACGGTAGTGACGCATGATGGTGCCTTGAACGGTGACACCAGCTACTAGTGGTTGACCGATTTGGATGCTGCCGTTATTTTCCAGTAAGAATACTTTATCGATCGAGACGGTGCTATCTGGCGCGCCGGGCAACAATTCGATATCATAAAAGCGACCTGGCTCGACTCGCATTTGCTTGCCACCAGTCTCAATAATTGCGTAAGTCATAGATTTTAATGATGTGAAATGCCGTAAGGGTAGTCTCTATGCTGATGCACAAGACATTTGGTAAGTACATTTTTCAATGTGCGACCCGATCCGAGCGTAGTTATAGACAGCCCCTTATTATGACAGATTGAGACATGTCGAGTCAAATAATTTAATATCGATCGACCTGGATCTGAGCAGTTTCTGAGAGCTGCGGAATCTCCGTATACTTACCAAATGCTGACATGACGATCCCATAACCAGCCATTGCAACTGTGCCATAAAAGACCACATTCATCAATACCTGAGTCAAAACGCCCATTCCCAAAATCGGGAGCAAGACATATTGGAGTATTAGTCCACACAACGAGATCAAAATTCCGATCAAAATTGCCTGAAGGACATTAAATCGGATAAATCGACTAATCTGAGGATTGACGACAACACCGACATATAGACCAAAGAATAGAGCTAAACTCGCAATCTGATTGTTATTAATCGCCAGCAAAGGTGCTAATGGTTGGTATAATTGCTCGACGATCGGAAACTGCTTGAAGACGAATAGACCAAAAAAGTATACATCAGCGATCGGAAGTAGGTAAGCCAAACTCCCAAAAAACCTGTCTGCTGCTGTCTCTGAACTCTGCGAACTCATCCGATGTACTTCCAGGTATAACTAAAAATTCTCTTGTCTACAGGATACCGCACTTACTTCGAGAGTACATTGCGGGGGAAAAATTCAGATGCTGCATATAGCTTTTCACGGTCTTTTGTACTAGCTGTGGCAGACTGCCCCGTACCATCATATTTGGCTTCTAGTTCGACTTTAATCCCTGCTAATGTTTTCCAATCGTAAGCAGGATCCGCACTAGTATTATTGGCATTGAATTTACAGGTGTACTGAGGATTTGGAACAAATTGCGTGTTCGCCGCAGCACAGGGATCTGCGGGTGCAGTAGCAACAGCCTTAGTTGTTGTATCGCTGTACACTCTAGCTGAGACGCTAAATTTAGCAATTTTTTTGACGAGAGTAGTCGGAAGTCCACCATCTATTGATAGCATTAAATTAAAGTTGTTTGGATTATCGATATCCTTTGTCAAGGTATAAACTCTTTCTTCAATCAAATAGATTGCTCTTCCAATATCGTAAAGGACTGTCTTATTTCTGGCCTCTGAGTCATCATTTTTAACTGTAATACTGTACTTAGCATTAGGAGTTTCTTCGTTGTCATCGGTGTAGCTGAATGTGCGAATATGTCCTGCACTATCAGACACAACTGCGCGTACTTTTTCCAAATCTGCGCTAGATGAACTAGGCTTGCTAGACAGGCATAGATCTGTATCTGGATCCGGCTCTTTATACGGTGCAAGATCGTCAAGGTGACAGCGGTAATTGCGTGCAAGTCTTAAAGCACTGGGGCGATTTGGAGATGGTGGAATAGGCGAAGTCTTGCAGTTCGTCTCTGTAATCGCCGGATCATTATCAGCGACTATCAGTGTAGTTGGTAATGGAGCATTAGCAGGGATTTGCTTACACAAAGTTAATTGTGCTACTAATCCTCTGCGGATAGTGATTTTTGAAGATTTTGGAGCTGCGTTAGAATCAGTATTTAGTGCAAATTCAACGACTGGAAATGTTGACTCATTAATTTGCTCGCCAGCTTGTCTGATATCATTCCCAATGATCTCTAGAATGGCAGACATATTTTGACTAGAATCAATACTTTTTTTGTCTTTGTTGAATGTAGTACTAGCTTCAATGAAAGCATTCATTGCTAAACCGCCAACGATTAGCATGATTGATAGACCAACAATTAATTCTATTAAGGTGAATCCTTGATTTGATTTGTTCACCTTACTTGAATTCTGTATAAGTTGCTTCAAGATCGTATACGTTCGTGCCATTATAGCTTACCTCCACTTTGAATCTCCGAGATGTGTCACTGCAAATTTCGGCACTGGCTGCTGTGGCGGGATTGTAGCCTTCGCAATAGGTAACTTTTGTTTGGTATTGCCGTCCCAGTGCCTTCGTAATTGATTTTTCAGCCTCGGTAGGGTTATTTAGATTAGCTGGTATTGATTCAGGATTAGCTGGCGTATTACTTGCTGGAATAGCTGCATTCCCGCCAGAAATGCCTCCATCAGTTAGCGGCATACTCTTAAAAGATCTCGATCGAATATTATCAAATACTCGCTGAGAGACAATTAATGCACCAGTCCGAATCTCACTTTTAGAGTTATTGATTTTGGCGTACAGAAATAACGGCATTGCATAAGCAAGACAGACACCTAATGTTGTCAGCGCAATTACTGTTTCAATCAGACTAAAGCCTTGTTCTGATGATTTAATTTTTGCTAAGGTTTGACCTCGATATAGTTTTAGCTGCATGATTTTATACCTTGCGTTGTTTCAAGGAGATAATTTAATTATTAAATTCTATGGTGTTCGAGAAAACATTCGTCTAGACTACAATCATCAAAATTCAGGATTGCCTTGACTACTCAAATCGATCCGCGTAAAGTTACTAGATTTTTCCTGATAAGTAATAATATCAACACCACCTACTTTGGTAATGTCAATCATTGCTATTTTTGCTTTGTTGTCGCCTCGAAAATCTTTGAGAATTATTTTGCTTGTCGTGTCATCGACGATTCCTCTGTTGTCAAAACAAATTCCAGTTCCATTATTCCATTCCAACGAATTTGTGACAAAACCTATCACGGGTAATGTGATGGGGGTAACTGGAATCCCAACACTTTTGGGCAGATCGAGATCGAATTGTGATGCTGGAGTCCAGTCAGTAGTCATCTTGCAATTCTTGGCATATTCAACCACAAAATTGCGTGGAATGCCCTCCGCATTATCATCGCTGATATATCCTGCTTGGGTGAAATATTTTGGTCTGAGGCGATAGGCGTTATTACTAGAGATGGCTTTAGATCGAATCAAATTCAGATGACTCTTGAACTGCAAGGAACCATCGCGGAGTGGTTTATTCCAGGATAAAAATGAAGGTGCTGCAAAGCCAAAGATGACACCGCCAATCATCACAGTTACGAGCATTTCGATCAAGGTGAAACCTTGAGAGTTATATTTAGATGGTGGAATCGCCACAGTCAATGACTCCTCAAATGAAGATAAAAAATTAAAATCGTCGATTGCCGTAGCATGAAGACGACCGAATTATAATGATGATTGAAAAGTAAAAGCTTCACGACCATCATTATTAACATGCCCAGGCAAACGACTGAAATTAACGATCGATCGTCTAGTTAATAGAATATAAATCTGGTGAACTTGATTTTATCTTCTTTGCTATTGATCGAAGGTGACGGAGATCTCCTCTGTGTTTATACTTAATTAGCATGGCAATTGTAAAAATGTAAATCAGTAAATTCTCGGATGCTTAGATATCGCCAAGAAGATCTAGTACAATCAACTATCAGTAATATTAAAGATCGAAATTTAATAATGATGGGCTTGTCTACTACTAGCGAATATCGGTGTCGAGTCAATCTCGATCTTTATAGTTCCCCCATTTGCCAAGGATTAGCTACTCAAGCAGCAGCGGCTCGACATTTACGGATCGAATCACTGATTCCGACAGAGCAGGCTATTCCCGTTCGACTCTGTGAGGATGATTATCCGGCTTGGTTGAAGCTTAAGGATATCGAGCAGCTAGAATTAACTACAGCTATTTATCAATCCACGCAGATCGAGCGAGCCGTAATTGCGGCTAGAATCCCTGAAATCATCGCTTTTGCCCAATCTGCCATGAAGGTTCCCAATCAATACTTGTGGGGCGGTACAGTTGCCCCTGACTATGATTGTTCGGGGTTGATGCAAGCAGCTTTTCAGTCACAGGGGATTTGGCTCCCGCGTGATTCTTATCAGCAGGAGGCTTTTACCCAGCATATCTCGATCGACGAAATGTTACCTGGAGATCTGATTTTCTTTGGTACGCCCGAAAAAACCGATCATGTCGCGCTCCATTTGGGGGATTTGCGGTACATCCATAGTTCAGGGATTCAGATGGGTAGGAATGGAATTGGCATCGATACCTTAAGCGATTCAACTGCGGATCCAGTCAGTTGTGGCTACTTTGCTAAGTTACGTTGCTGTGGGCGAGTGATAAATAGCTATGTCAACAATCGGTAAACGGTTTAAAATCGTTGGAATAGCCTCTCCATCAGGAGAATCGCATAAGTATAAATTCGGATTCTAACAAGTATTAACTTAAGGCAGTGATGATGACCAATGATGATAAGCTTCAGACACCTGCGACGTTATCCGATCGAGAAATAGAAATCATCGAACTAGTAACTGTGGGATTGACTAATGAGGAAATAGCCGATCGATTAGAGATTAGCAAGCGTACTGTGGACAATCATATTAGCAATATTCTCAAGAAGGCTGGTACTGGTGTCGATAATCGCGTGACTTTAGTTCGGTGGGCACTGCAATGGGGTAAGGTTTGTCTGAATGATATTAATTGTTGTGCGTTGCCAATTAGGGAATAGGGGATAGGGGATAGTGGATAATTAGTGAGGATCGGTTCTTACTCCCTTCCCACCCAGAAAATAGACTACTCACCATCACCGATCCTCAGTAATAACCCATTCACTATTCACTATCCACTCATTTATATAAATACTTATGGATTTTAATAATTTAGTTACCCAGCTAAATGCTGGGGCGATTCTACCAGAGGGAATCGTCATTATCACGCTGCTGTCTGTGCTAGTTGGGGATCTGATTTTTGGGCGGAGTGCTGCTCGGAGTCTATCTTATCTGGCGGTGGGTGGATTGTTGGTGTCGATCGCGGCTTTAGTATTACAGTGGGATAATCCCAATCCTGTCTCATTTTTTGGGGCGTTTAGTAGCGATCCTTTGAGTGTGGTGTTTCGGGGAATTGTTGCACTAGCTGCGGCGGTGACTATTCTGATGTCGATTAGTTATGTGGAGCAGACGGGTACAGCTTTAGCGGAGTTTGTAACGATTCTACTGACAGCCACTTTGGGCGGGATGTTGCTCTCTGGTGCGACTGAATTGGTGACGATTTTCGTGTCGTTGGAAACCCTGAGTATCTCATCTTATCTGATGACTGGGTACATGAAACGGGATCCTCGATCGAATGAAGCAGCTTTAAAATATCTCTTAATCGGTGCGTCTAGTTCGGCGGTATTCTTATATGGGATCTCTCTGCTGTATGGATTGTCTGGTGGCGAAACGACATTACCCGAAATCGCGGTGGGAATTGCTAGTTCTAGTGGTAATTTATCCTTAGGCTTAATTGTTTCCCTCGTGTTTGTAATTGCGGGGATTGCGTTCAAAATTTCAGCGGTACCCTTTCACCAATGGACTCCCGATGTATATGAAGGCTCACCGACTCCAGTAGTTGCTTTCCTTTCTGTCGGCTCTAAAGCCGCTGGGTTTGCACTCGCCATTCGGTTGCTCGTGATAGCCTTCCCCCAAGTAATGGAAGAATGGCATTTTGTCTTCACCGCACTAGCTGTGTTGAGTATGGTATTGGGAAATATCGTAGCTCTAGCGCAGACGAGTATGAAGCGGATGTTAGCATATTCCTCGATCGCTCAAGCCGGATTTGTGATGATTGGGATGGTAATCGGTACCGAGACTGGTTACGCCAGTATGGTATTTTATCTATTCGTCTATCTATTCATGAACTTAGGTGCATTTACCTGTGTGATTTTATTCGCACTGCGGACAGGTACCGATCGGATTAGCGATTATGCTGGTTTATATCAAAAAGATCCCTTCCTTACCCTCGCACTCAGTATTTGTCTATTATCCCTCGGCGGAATTCCACCCCTGGCTGGTTTCTTCGGTAAAATCTACATCTTCTGGGCGGGCTGGAAAGCTGGTGCTTATGGTTTAGTATTATTGGCATTAGTCACCAGCGTCGTGTCGATTTATTACTACCTCCGCGTTGTCAAGATGATGGTAGTCAAAGAACCTCACGAGATGTCAGATGTTGTCAAAAATTATCCTGCGACGAATTGGAATTTACCAGGAATGAGATCGCTACAAGTAGCAACACTGCTGACTTTGATTGCGACTTCATTAGCTGGAATTCTCTCGAATCCGCTGTTCACAATTGCGAATGACTCGGTGAGTAAGACACCGATGTTGCAGGCGAGTTTAGAGCAACGAGTTGCGAGTAAATAGGCGGAGATGTTTACCCCACCCCAGCCCTCCCCTTGGAAAGGAGAGGGAGCCGGAAAAGCCCCCTGTCTTGTCGTTTTTTTATTCGGGGGGAACCCCCGAATAAAAACGCCGCTTTACAAGGGGGTTGGGGGTAAAGATCTACGCATCTACCCAAATTGACTTTTAGGTACACGGTATCCCCATCCCCTTCCATGCGAATCGTCTTCTTCGGTACACCCAACTTTGCCATTCCCACATTAGAAAAACTCTTATCCAACCCCCAGTTTGATGTAGTTGGAGTAGTGACACAGCCAGATAAAAAGCGGGGAAGAGGGAGTCAACTAGTACCATCGCCGATTAAAGAGTTGGCGACAGCGCATCAACTCCCAATTTGGCAACCCGCACGGATTAAAAAAGATCCTGAGACGATCGAATCATTACGCGACCTCAAAGCAGATATATTTGTAGTAGTAGCCTACGGGCAGATATTATCACAAGAAATTCTCGACATCCCAAAATCCGGTTGTATCAATGTTCATGGTTCACTCTTACCCCAGTATCGCGGTGCAGCACCGATTCAACGCTGCTTAACGGATGGTGTGACAGTTACCGGAATTACTACCATGCTCATGGATGCTGGGATGGATACAGGCGCGATGCTGCTCAAATATGAAACCCCTGTTAGTTTATTAGATCATGCCGACGGATTGGCGGCAAAATTGGCACTAGAAGGTGCCGATTTACTAATTGAGACATTGGTGAACCTCGATCGACTTACACCCACGCCCCAAGAGCATCTAGCCGCCACTGCTGCGCCACCGATTCAGAAATCAGAATATGCGATTGACTGGACTCGATCGAGCATTTCGATCCATAATCATATTCGCGGCTTTTATCCCAACTGTATCACCACCTTTCGCGCACAGCCACTGAAGATTATGGCAACAGTGCCATTAGATAGCGAATTTCAAGCAGACTTAGCTCCAGAAATTCAGAAATTATTACCCGAAATCGATAGTCTAGACCTTACCAGCAGTGTACCTGGTACCGTCGTCAAAATTGCCAAAGGTTTCGGCCCAATTATTCAAACGGGTTCCGGCTGTCTCCTCATCCGCGAAGTTCAACTTGCTGGCAAACGCCCCCAATCGGGGATAGATTTAGTCAACGGTAACAGATTGGCAATCGGAGAGCTATTGGGATCGTAACTGCAAACTTAATTTTCGTTATGCGCACATTTTTTTTACAAAATAGTACTGTTATTTACGCTGCTCACTAATAGATAACTGCTATTCTCAAATGCAGTTGATATCATGAGCTTTTGTTTGTCTAAAGAATTTATCCGTCAGTGGATACAGCATAGAAAGTGTCATTTTAGACGATTAATTAATAAATCAATAGCATTAAAATATTATACAGCTATTTTTTTGTGTACTGTTGATACTAATTTAAAAGAATGCAAGCATATGACAAGTATCAATTTTTGATATTCAAAATCCTTGCGTCTATCCAGGCAGAAGCTTCGAGCATTTTAGAAGTTTCTGGTAGATGCTAGTGTCTCTTATTTTAGTTAACTTTGATCGTAATTAATATGCTAAAAGACTATCAAATCCAAAATATACCTGCAACTATTTCAAAAGCTAACAATTTTTACAACCTTCAGTTATTAGATCTGCCAGATTGCACCGATTCAGTCTATGTCCTGGGGATTAACTCGGCTTATCATGAGTCATCTGCTTGTCTGATCAAAGATGGTGTTGTGATTATTGCATTAGAGGAGGAACGTCTCACCCGTGAAAAACATGCAAAGTCCGCAGACGTAGATAATCCAGATAGACTGCCAATTCAGGCAATTAATTTGTGTTTGGAATATGCCGGAATCAAAGGTGATAGCATTGATTGGATTGCTTATTCCTTTAATCCAGATGCTCGCCTCAAAAATCAATTTGTTGATGACGATTTCACCGAAGGGAATTGGGGTAGTGCTACCGGAGAGAATTTATTTCACACCAAACTTCAGCAAGTTCCAACTAAACTTAGTGAGCTGCTAGGTATCGATGTCAGTGATAAGTTCAAGTGGATCGATCACCATTTAACCCATGCTGCTAGTGCATTTTTCGTTTCACCATTTGCCGAAGCCGACATCTTGGTAATTGATGGGATTGGTGAGTTTGAATCTACAACTTTTTATACTGGCAAAGACAATCAGATTGCGCACTTACACAGTATTAACTATCCCAATAGCATTGGTTTTTTGTGGGAGAAACTCTCGACGTTCCTCGGCTTTAGCGAATACGATGCCTGTAAAGTCATGGGTTTGGCTTCCTATGGGAATCCATCAATTTACTATGACAGGTTCAGACAATTTGTTGGGATCTCTAGCGATGGATTTACCCTCGATAATACGATCTTAAAGTTCCGCTCTCAAGATCTTTCTGCTCTTGCGAGTATTTTAGGGGCACACCGCACCTCGGACATGCCTTTGGAGCAGAAGCATTCCGATATTGCCGCTGCGTTGCAATTAGTCACTGAAGAGATCCTAGTCAATTTGGTTCGGTCTTGGCAACAGCAGACAAATGGCAAATATCTCTGCATTGCTGGCGGTGTAGGGCTTAACTGTGTGGCAAATGGCGTGCTGCACAAAGAGTTGCCTTATTTGGATATCTATATTCAGCCAGCATCTCATGACGCGGGAACCGCCCTCGGAGCCGCTTATGTTGTCTGGAATCAGCTTTTAGAACGACCCAGAACTTTCGCGATGGCGACTCCTTATTTAGGCCCTGAGTACTCCGATTTACAAATCCAAAAAGTGCTAGATGACCATAAATTAGTCTACACCCGTCACAAAGATATCGAAGCGGTGGTGGCAAAACGATTGGCTGATGGCGATATTGTCGCTTGGTTTCAAGGTCGAATGGAGTTTGGCCCTAGAGCATTAGGCAATCGTTCGTTACTGGCGGATCCTCGCAACCCCCATATTCGGGAAGTCATGAATGTCAAGGTGAAACATCGAGAACACTTCCGACCTTTTGCGCCATCTATTTTGGCAGAGAAAGCCCATGAATGGTTTAGTATTCCCAAGAAATCAGTATCTTCTGACTTCATGTTATTTGCTTATGATGCTTTGGCACATCGACAGGAGAAAATCCCTGGAGTCGTCCATATTGATGGTACTAGTCGAGTCCAGACAGTTTCCCAGTCATCGAATGCCAAATATCACAAATTAATTAGTGAATTTGAGCAGCTAACGGGAGTACCAATCGTATTGAATACTTCGTTCAATGATTCCAAACCAATTGTTTGCAGTCCTCAGGATGCTGTCACTACATTTCTCAAAACAAAAATTGATTGTTTAGCGATTGGTAGTTTCTTAGTTTGTAAGTAGAAGATAGCAATCCTATTTGAGTTTCTAAGTAACTATTCAAAATTAAATACACACGTACCCGATACTAGTCAAAGATTTTAGCCAATATTTTGTGTAATCAATTTTGCGCGAGTACTTAGTAATAACGTTAATCTTCTAGCCATTTAGGTAGGGGCAATTCATGAATTGCCCCTACCTAAATGCTTTGTTTATTGATTCTAAATTTCTAATCCTAGCTCATCCCTGATTTCTGGTAGTCTTTTATTATTCCATGCATCAGGGATCGATCGATTAAGATTTTTTATTTTTGTAGCTCTACCGACTTTCAAACCTTGCTCAAATGCGGCTACATTTGAATGGTGCCATCGATATTTCTTGGGGTACAACCAGACAGAAGATGTTTTAATCATCCATTGATGAAGCCAATTAGTCCGAACATCATTACCCATCGAGAAACCAACAACAAAAGCTTCATTCTCAGACGAAAATCCTTGCTTTAAAATTAAGTGCATACAATCATGATTGTATAACCCAATATTTCCAGGTAATGCTAATGGACTATCGGGATTTTCGAGCAGCCACATTAGAAAGGGGATATCTGTAGCCGGATCTCCCTTTAATTCTTCACAAGCTGCTGATAATGTCCAATTATCCAATTCTTGAGGATACTCAGTTGTTAACATCATAATATCGAACTTATTTTAACATCGATCTGTACATGCCAAAGCAATCTACAAAAACAAACTTTACTTAGGATCTAAATTTGCAATTATCACTATTATACTGTGCTGATGAACCAAGAAAATTGATCGCCAGAATTCGATCTGTAAAATGAAATCCTGAGATCTCCAGATGTAAAATCGCACAACAGCACCCTTTGGGGGTAAACTAAAATTACGCTACTAACAATTCATCCATCAATTTTCAATGCCTGCGATCTACAGCCTCCCTTTACCCGAACGACTAACAGATATTCGTCTAATTGCGACGGATATCGATGGTACTCTCACCAGTGACGGTAAATTCACCCGTGAGCTATTGGAATCGATCGATCTACTTAATGCTAAGGGCATAAAATTATTACTAGTTACGGGCAGATCTGCGGGGTGGGTGAGTGCTGTAAATAATTATCTGCCAGTGGTGGGTTCGATCGCCGAAAATGGTGGAGTATACTTTAATCGAGATGGTGAATTTGATTTTCTGACGCGGATTGACAGGATCGAAGAGCATCGAGCACAGTTGGCAAATCGGTTTTGGGAATTGCAAGAACGTTATCCCCAAATTCAAGAATCGATCGATAATCAGTTTCGGATCACTGACTGGACATTTGATGTTGGTAGTTTAAGCAATTTAGAACTAAGTAAAATCGCTACCCAATGCCAAAAATGGGGTGATAGTTTTACATTTAGCACGATTCAATGCCATATCAAACCATTGCATCAAGATAAAGGATTTGCAATTTTACAGGTACTTAACCGATATTTTCCAGAGCTGAATCCCAACCAAATAATTACAGTCGGCGATAGTCCAAATGATGCGAGTATGTTCGATCGATCTTTATTTCCGCTCTCAGTTGGTGTTGCTAATATCGAACACTATACCAGCCAATTGTCACATCATCCTCAATATCTCACCAAATTGCCAGAAATCGCTGGATTCCGTCAATTGGTAAACTGTTTAAGCAATTAATTTATGAGTGATTTAGTCTATCGTCAGGAACCTCTTACTTTCTAAATACGTCATATATGCCAGTTCGATCGACTAATTTAACAATGATTTTTTCCTCCACTCGAAATACACTGCTTTCAAGCATCTTGCTGTCTGTAGTGATTGTCACAATCTTACCTGTTCATGCAGAAAATAATGCCAAGATTCAGCCAACCATCCAAACAAACTACGATCGAATCAATGCCGCTTTTCTCCGCAAAGATATTCAGGGCGCAACAGCACTTTTTGCGCCAGATTACGTAAGTATCAGCCCTGAAGGTCAAAAACAAACACTAGCCGAATTTCGCGAACATTACGACAATCTCTTTAATCGATTTAATATTAAATTAACATCCAATAAAACAACGATTAAGAATATTGATGTCAATCCCACTGGCGTAAATGTCGCGATCGAACAAAAGACAGAAGGCACTGTCGCTGGATTTAATAAAATCGTCATCAATCAAACATCTAGCAACTTTTGGCTCAAAACTCCCCAGGGATGGCGATTGAAAGAAAGTAAAATATTAACTAATCAAACTACTTTTAATGGTCAAATTTTCAAAGGTTAGATATAGTATAGCAACCGCCAAGGATGTTAGGACAGTAAAACTAGTGCTGCGACAAACCCGACTTTTCCAAAAAGTCGGGTTTGTGTCCTAACCGATATGGCGACTGCTATAGTTAACATCGCGGCGGGTGGGATATCTCGAATAATATATCAACAAGTTTATTTAATGTTTCAGCTATTTTATAGGTTGGGTTGAAACATCAAACCCAACTTACTACAAAATTTGCTGATTTCGCTACTGAAATTTAGCTACCTGTAGAGGCGGCTAGCTCGGCTAATCGTTCTTGTTGGTCTTGGGAGATACAACTTTGGATTACCTCCTCTAGATCGCCGGATAGCACCTTCTCCAGCCCGAAATTATGTCCTAGTCGATGGTCTGTGGCGCGATTGTCCTTATAATTGTAAGTACGAATTTTTTCCGATCGAGATCCAGTTCCAACTTGGGAGCGACGCATCGAAGTTACTTCTTCTTGTTGTTCGCGCAGTTTGATATCGTACAATTTCGCCCGCAGGATTTGCATGGCGCGTTCTTTGTTCTGGCGTTGGGAACGTTCTTCGGTACAGAAGATCCGAATTCCGGTGGGTTTGTGGAATAAATCGGCAGCGGTTTCTACTTTGTTGACATTTTGTCCACCAGCACCACCGGATCTGGCGGTACTCATTTCGATATCCTTGGGATCGATGAAGATCTCTACTTCATCAACTTCGGGCATAATTGCCACAGTGGCGGTGGATGTGTGTACTCGTCCGCCAGATTCGGTTAAGGGTACTCGTTGCACGCGATGTACGCCAGCTTCAAATTTGAGTTGACTGTAGACTAGTTCGCCTTGGATTTCTAGCACGGCTTCTTTGAATCCGCCCATTTCCGCGAGGGATTCACTGACGAGCTTCACTTTCCATTTTTGGGTTTCGGCGTAGCGAGAATACATCCGCACCAAGTCACCCGCCCAAATTCCAGCTTCATCGCCACCAGTACCAGCGCGAATTTCTAACATGATGTTTTTATCATCATTAGGATCTTTTGGTAATAGTAAAACTTTGAGTTTGCGTTCGAGTTCTTCGCTTTGTTCTTCCAGTTCTACCGCTTCAACAGAAGCCATTGCTTGAAGTTCGAGATCGTTTCCCGATTCTTTGACAATCTCTCTGGCTCCGACTAAATCTTCTTGCGCTTGTTTCCACAGATCAAAGGTTTCGACAACTGTTTCGAGGGCGGCGCGAGCTTTGCCGATACGTTGCATTTCACCTGGATCCCTAGCAATGTCTGGATCTCCGAGTTTGCGCGTGAGTTCGTGAAACGTCTGTTCGACGGATCTGAGTTTTTCGAGTAGATAAGATTCTGCCATGATGGTTTGATAAATATTTGCTGCGTTTTAGTTTCCAGTATAAACCAGCCCCTTCTATCTTTAACTAGACATCCCAACGAGCAACCGAGCAAATGAATCGAGCGACTCAGCTAAATCGCTGAAGTTTTGCTGCAAACATATGAAGAAACCATCAAAGGGACTTGATATCTAACCCAAGATCCTCGACAGTAAGAGTAAGAACATCAGTAAAAGTAGCCGAACTGATCGAGCAATTAATTTGCGACCATTTCAATCTTAAAACAATAGTGCTACTTACCAATCTCATTCTTGGAGGCGCGTGAACTGCGACTATCTTATTCGCAAAAATTGGTCGAATTGAGGATTGCCAAGTAACAAGCTTCCAAAGCCACTGCCTTGAGACAAACTTCTTACTTATTACTTCTTACTTATTACTTATTACTTAATCAACAAGGTGCCCGTCAAGAATCGTCATTAAATCTAGATAAATTCAAACTTATGAATCACCCAAAAATATATCTATCTACTTTATTACTGAGTATCCTCACTATGTTGCCAGCAACTGCTAGCAATCTACCCGAATTATCCACATCACCTGCGGCAAATACCACCACAACTGCTAATAATCCCTTCCTCAAAGCTGCTCAATCATTAAATCAACGCGGTGCCGAATCTTTAGCAGCAGGGAAACCCGACAAAGCTTTGGCTGACTGGCAAGATGCTCATAAACTCTATACCCAGATTAAAGATCCTCAAGGGATGATTGGGACTAAAATTAATCAAGCTCAAGCTCTCCAATCGCTCGGATTTTATCGCCAAGCATTAATCACCCTCCAAGAAGTTCATACTAATCTCCAAAAACAGCCAGATTCCGATCTCAAAATGCGGGGATTGCTCGGATTGGGTAATTCACTTCGGGCATTGAGAACGCTAGAGCAAAAAACTACAAATACGAATAATCAAGGGATAGCTTTAGGTGCGAAAGAAACACTAACTCAAGCTCTAAAGATTGCTACCGCACTTGGAGATCGGGCTTCGATCGACAAAATCAATTTAAGCTTGGGCAATACCCTCAATTTGATCGGCGGGACAGAACAAGAACAAGCGGCGATCGATACCTATCAAAAGATCGCTCCAGATGCCGCACCATTGGTCAGAGTCCAGGCACAGATCAATTTATATCGATTAGCATCAGCTCAAAAAACGGCTCCAAATACACTCGTATTCTTAGCAGATACCAGGAAGATTTTAGACTCGATCGCCCCTAGTCGGAATACCGTTTATGCTTATATTAATTTAGCGGAAACTATCAAAAAAAATCAAGAAAATAGTGGCACAAATCGAGAAGTTTTGATGCCAGTTGCCCAGCTATTAGGTACGGCTGTCGAGCAAGCACGATCTATCAAAGATCTCCGTGCCGAAGCTCAAGCAATTGGTTCTTTGGGGAGTTTGTACGCTCTAACCGGACAAAATTCGGAAGCCAAAAATTTAACTCAAAAAGCACTAGTAATCGCCGAAAATTTACCAGCTCCAGATCTAGCTTATCGACTCGATTGGCAACTTGGTAAAATTATCGCAGCCAATAATCCCAGCGATCGAGATGTGGAGATTGCCGCATCAGCCTATCGTCAAGCTATCAACCATCTTAAATCATTACGCAACGATCTCAACGCGATCGATGCCGATCTCCAATTTTCTTTTCGCGATAGTGTCGAACCAGTCTATCGAGAATATGTCAATCTCTTACTAAGAGATGGCAAGAAAATATCTGAAGAAAATCTAGTTAGTGCTCGCGATACGATCGAATCATTGCAAGTAGCCGAACTAGAAAACTTCCTCCGTCAAGGTTGTTTGGATACATATACAGTCCAACTAGATAAAATCGATCGATCGGCAGTCGTAATTTATCCGATTATTTTACCCGATCGAGTCACCACGATCGCATCTATTCCTGGACAACCATTACGTTACTACAGTCAAAAAATAGCTGCTACAACAGTTGAAGAAACCGTGACAGGACTGCAAAATAAAATTCAAGACCCCAACTTCAATTCTCAGCAGGAACGCGCCTTCAAACAACAGTCCAAACAAATTTACGATCTGCTAATTGCCCCTCTTGCCGGAGATATTGCCACAGCTAAAACCAAAACTTTAGTCTTCGTTTTGGATGGAGCCTTCCGCAATATTCCGATGTCAATATTGTATGACGGCAACAAATATTTAGTCGAAAACTACAATCTAGCATTAACGCCAGGATTGCAATTAGTACCACCCCAAGATTCTACAGATCGCACTCAAACTCAAGCTCTATTAGGTGGCATCTCTGAAAGTAGTCAAGGCTTTTCAGCATTACCAAATGCCAAAGCCGAAATCGAATCGATCGGGCGGTTGCTGCCTCATCAAACACTGTTCAATGAAAAATTCAAAAGTGGTTCTGTTTCGACTAATTTAGTCGCTAGCAACGCTCCCATCGTCCATTTTGCCACTCACGGGCAGTTTAGTTCCAAAGCAGAAGATACTTATATTCTCACCTGGGACAATCGATTAAATCTCGACCAATTTAGCAATCTACTCAAAGATCGTGGCAGTCGTTCCGGCAATGCGATCGAGTTATTAGTATTGAGTGCTTGCCAGACAGCAGCAGGCGATAACCGCGCCACACTAGGATTAGCAGGCGTAGCAATCCGGGCAAGAGCCAAGAGTACGATCGCATCTTTATGGTCGGTTAGTGATGAAGCTACTCAAGATTTAATGATTAATCTTTATCAAAATCTAGCCAGCAAAAATCTCAGTAAAGGCGAGTCTTTACGACAAGCTCAACAATCTCTACTGAGCAATCCTAAATATCGATCTCCCTACTTCTGGGCACCATTTGTGTTAGTTGGTAACTGGCAATAGCAAATCAAATAAAGTTCTCAAATAATTTGACTATGACATACCCGATTTATGGGTGCAATCGGGTATGTGCCTCTCACGATCCAATCATCTTCCAATCTACTTTAAGTATCATTCCCAATGAGAACTAAATTTTGGCTATCTTTTCTAACTTTAACTAGCCTATCTATTAACACCCAAACTGCCCAATCGCAAACATATCAACCGACTAATCGCCCTCCAGTCAGCGACAACACCCTCGGAACTCAGATCACCGGAAATGGTAATAACTTCAACATCACAGGTGGTATAAATCGGGGACAGACACTATTTCATAGTTTTACCGATTTTTCCGTCCCGACAAATGGACAAGCTAACTTTCTCAATCCAGTTGGTAATCGGGACATGATTACTCGCGTTACGGGGAATTTATTCTCCGATATTAATGGAACGGTAAATACTAATGGCGCAAATTTCTTTCTGATCAATCCCAATGGGATTGTCTTTGGGACTAATGCTCAGTTAAATGTGGGTAAAGCCTTCGTCGGGAGTACTGCCAATAGC
>JANYDE010000068.1 GCA_025359915.1 Chamaesiphon sp. 336R_metabinner_41
TTGAGATCTTATGGCGATTCATTAAATATCAATGGCTCACAACAGATGCTTACTCTAGCTGGAAATCATTAGTTTACTCCGTCGAAAAGATCCTTAAAGAATTTGGAGAAAAATATGTAATTAATTTTGTCTAGCTACTTATCGAACGCGAAGCGCGCCACCAAGGCGGTCGATGCTGAATTAAGCCAGAACATCAAAGAATCCCTCAATCTCAAGAATGGTAAAGCTCCTAACCTGTTTGGTGGTGAGTTGGGGAACTTGTTATCGATCGCGGCGGGTAATTTCAATATCCCAGTCGAGATCCTAAACTTCTGTCTATTGCCGATTCTGGGAAGTCAGATAAAATCCGAAACTGACTTACTGATTAATCCTGGGACTGACTATAAGGTTAGAGCGATCCGATGGTGCGGACTGGTTGGTGAAACAGGTACCAAGAAGTCACCAATCATCGATATTCTTACGGGTGCAATGTCATCTATTCAGCGGGAAGTAGCCGATCGATACAAAGCAGAAAAATTAGAATATGATGCAGCCTTTCGAGCTTGGAAAGCAAGTAAACCAGCAGATAGAGGCGATGAACCCGCCCCCGTCACACCGATGATGGATCTCTACTTCTCCGACTTCACGACCGCCTTGGTGGCGCGCTTCGCGTTCGAGTCAATCTCTCAGTCGATTTCTAATCATCCTGACAGCGGGTATCTAGTCTATAACGATGAATTAGCGGGTTTCTTCAAGTCAATGGACGCTTATCGCAAGAACGGCGGCGGCGATCGTCAGAAGTGGTTAACGCTCTACAACGGCGGGGCACTGAAGGTAAATCGGAAATCATCAGACACGATCTTCATCCCTCAAACCTCAGTCTCGATCGTTGGTGGCATCCAACCCAGTACGATCGAAAGCCTCATCAGCGGTGATGAATCGCAAGAAGATGGATTGTGGAATCGGTTCATGTTTACCAGACTTCCCCAAACCAGAATCGATGCCTTCAGTCATACCCCTTGCTCATTAACCGAACACCTAGAAACTTTATATCGATCGCTGGCAAGTCAGGAAAGGTTTAGATTCATCTCAGCGATGAATCTAAACCTTTGTGGGCTGATTGGCACGTCTGGACAGAAGATAAGACATTCAGCGAATCATCATGGATCGCACGGGGCACCTACGCCAAAATCGAGGGGATAGCCGCTAGAAACGCGCTAATCATTCATCGGACGATGGCGGCGATAGCTGGAGCGATCCCAGATCGACAGATATCGGCTTCGACGATGGCAATCACAATCGATTGGACTAAGTGGGAATTGTCCCAAACACTACTCGAATACCAGATGCTCGGACTAACCAATGACCCCGAACAGTCGCGAATCCTGAAGTTTATCGATAAGTTCAGCGGGAAAGGTTGGGTTAGTGCCCGTGATGTCGATCGATGGTGGTCGGCACGGACAAAACCACCAGCTAATGAACTTCGAGAATTTATGGCTAAGGTTGTCAAACTCGGTCAAGCGATCGATAACGATGAAGCGAACGCGAAGCGCGCCACCAAGGCGGTCGCATCTTCCAAATATCGAATTCAAATTTCTAGCAATGGTAGTGACAGTAGTGACAAAAATTCTGTAAACGTTGCTGAGAAACACATGCGGCTGTCACTACCGCTAGTGACAAATTCTGACGCTGAAGCGGTGAAACACTCACACAATGGTGATTCTGAGTTTGTCACTACCACTAGATCGCTCGGTAGTGACAAATCTGAAAACCGCCAAGATATCCAGACAGAAATTAAATCTGATGAATTTGTCACTAACTTTGCCACTAACGGTAGTGACAAACCTGAAACGTCGCTAAATGGTCATCACAGCCAACGATCGACTAATTTTGTCACTAAGGGTAGTGACAGTGTTAACAACATGTATGACAAGCAATTCAGTGATTCTGTCACTAATGTCACTACCGATCCTAATAAAAATATTTTCAAAATTGGAGATTATGCCAAAGCGGGGGACGGTATCGTAGTCATAACTGAAGTCAAAGAGGATTACATATCTGGTTTGGATAAAGATAAGAATCCCTTCGGCGGACATCCCAACTCATTCACGATCGCATCAGCCGCAGAATTTGCAGCAACACAGGGGGAACTAGATGATGAGTGGAATTAAGATCGGGTCAACTGTCTACAGCAAGAAGGGTACTAGAGCGACGGTAATGTCTGTAAGTGGCGATAGTATCGGAATCATGACAAATGCGGGGACTAGATTGGTTAACATCACATCTCTGGTATCTAATCCCAGAGATGCAGTAGTTCACTCACCAGGGCGGATAGAAGTAGACTTCGATCGGTTATCGCTGGACTACCGCCCCTCTGTTATTACCCCATCGTGGGAACCGACTACCAGCGTCAAGCCATACGAACAACTAACTAAGCTCTATCTCGATATTGAGACAACAGGTTTAGATCCTGAAGTCGAACGCGAAGCGCGCCACCAAGGCGGTCGAGTTCACCCCAGTCTATTGGAAAGGAACCGATATTCTAGACACCTACCAACAGATCGCTATCTGGGATAAAGCAGCCGCCAAACTCAGTAGCTACGGGTTGAAGAATAGTGTTATCGCACTGGGACTTAGAGAAGACAGACGGTTAGAGCTATCGGTAGAAAGGATTAGAGAATGTTGGGAGACTGGAGACTTAGCGACGATTCAGGACTATCTCGAATTTGACTTAGACGACACTCAACTATTAGCTAATTTCCTTCTGCCAGTTGTCTACTATCAGATGAACTATGTACCTAATCTGAACTTTCAGACACTCGCGATCGCATCCCCCGCTCTCAAAGCCCAAAAGATTCACCAGCGACTATTACCAGGAATAGAACCCGATGCTGACAAAAAATCAGGGTTTGATGGTGGAACAGTAGAACTACTTAAACCTGGTTTAACTTCCAACGTCTCTAAAATTGACGTTAGCAGCCTCTACCCGTCCATCATGCTCAGGTATGGTATTTGTAGCCGCAAGGACACCGAGAATCGTTTTCTAGGGGTGCTGGAGTACATGAGAGGGGAAAGACTCCGACTCAAAGCTTTGGGTAAGTCTGGTGACAAGTCCGCAAGCTTCCAAGAGAAATCGCTGAAGGTGTTAATCAATGGTAGTTACGGATTCTTTGGGACTGGTTACTACTCATTCAATGACTACGAAGCGGCGGCACTGGTGACGGCTTATGGTCGAAAGATTCTAGATTTAATGGTCGAAGTAGTCGAACGTTGCGGCGGTATCACAATCGAGATCGATACTGATGGGATCTTCTTCAGTCATGACGATCCTGAAACTGTCTCTAAGGCTGTGGCTGATGCTCTACCAGATGGGATAGAAATCGAGCTAGAAGCTCAAAACTGTGGGTTATACGCTCCAAAGGCAAAGATCTATGTGTTAGTCAATTCAGAAGGGAAAACCAGCGTCAAGGGTTTATTTAGGAAGCGCAATCGATACCCCCTTCAGAATGAGTTCCCGATCGAGTTCATCAAACTATATTTCACCCAAGGTTTAGACGCGGCTGAGGCTTATTACCAGGAAGTTCGATCGATGTTAATTAGTGGCGATCTCCCAGTTGAAGATCTCACCATCACCCGCAAGATATCCACCAATGAGAAGAATCTAGTCGAGTTGGGTCTAGGCAAGCCAGGGGAACGGGTGAGTTATTGGTACAAAAGGCTCGAACGCGAAGCGCGCCACCAAGGCGGTCGATATCACTCCAAGACGGGGAGACCTTTGAAACCATGCCCGATCGAGACTAACAGCGGGGAATATTGGTCTGATTATTATCTGACTGAACTGGACGAGGTTTATCGATCGATCCTCGGTGTTGATGAAGTCAGAATGGTCGGCGATAAACATCAGTTGAATTTGGAGCTTAAAGCCGCACGATCTAAAAACCTACGGGAAAGATAACACCAATGGCTCGTCCCAGGTTAGGACGCGGCGACAAGCCAATTAGAGTTTTTCTATCACTATCCCCTCGCACTCAGCCAGGTGACACTAAAACTATACCCACAGCCATTTGAAGAGTTTTGGTTCACACACTCCACACACCCCAATGCTGTCCTATTTCTTTAGTACTTAAATACTAATATTGCCGCCACCGCTCTTACTACGATATATGGCGACAGTTATAGGTTCTGTCGATCTTTATAGGACTTTCGCAGGAGGTCTATTGAACTAATTACGGTACAAACTAACTGGTGGGCTAGTCTATCGATTAACTAACTAACTGACTATCGGGTTAGTTGATTTGATTGTACTCCTACTGTCATCTAGTTTAAGCGATGATTACGGGTAGTTTGACATGAGGGATTACTTAGGCTCTTCAAGGCACCACTCATTCGCTACAGAATGCTAGAAGCTTTGGCAAGATTCCACGAATCTTTCTGGCGTAATTGGGTACGTTAAGGATGTGCTGACTGCCTGACACATCTTTAAATTGAGGGAACAATTGATGAAAGACCGAACAACCGCAATGTTACTCTGCTTTTTTCTTGGCAGTATTGGAATTCATAAATTCTATCTTGGCAAGAAGAATGACGGCATAATATATTTAGTTTTCTGTTGGACATATATCCCAGCAATCGTGGCTTTTTTTGAGTTTTTTGGTTTTTGCTTTATGTCCGATCGAGAATTTAATAATAGGTTCAATAATAGTCATAGCAATAGCCGCGAAATTGATTCAGCCTCATCTTACTGGCTCTCTCGCCTTACTCCAATCATCAACAAGTTTTTCTCTCAGACAGAAGTGAAAATCAGAGGCAAAGTAGTTAAAAATCCTGTGGATATCAATAAATGCTCGATCGACGATCTAGTTCACCTAGTAGGGATTCCAAGTATTTATGCTGATAATATTGAGCTAATCAGATCTGAAGGATATCAGTTTCTTGACTTAGAAGATTTAACTCAACTTGCCGATCTTCCTGAAGATTATTGTCGTAAAATTGAGCCGTTAATCGCATTTACTTATTACGAACAATTTGCAAACTCTGATGCAACTAATTGGCAACGTTTGAATATCTTGTCAATTTCAGAACTAATTGAATTAGAACTCGATGGCGATATCGCTACGAAGATCTGTGATGAACGCCACCAAAACGGCGAGTATAGAGCTTTAATTGAGGTGAAACGGCGTACTGGATTACCAATTAGTGCATACAAACGTCTAATTAACGCATCAGATAGAAATTAAATTTGGTGCATAATTCAGACATTCGGTTTAGATTGAATTTATCAAAAATACAAAGTTAGCAGTAGTGAATCTAGTGCCTTTTTCATTATCAAAAGCTATCATTATTGTTAATATAAAAGGTATTAAAAAATTTTCTTTGCTTGTTTTTAATGTTGAATACTAATTTTTAAATCGATCTATTATATTCGTAATTCTTTAAATATTTTACTTATTTAGCCTAAACTCCAGTTGCACTAATTACCCTGTTTAAAACTTCTCTACCTTCACTAATCACCCGCACTCTAATATATTCTGGATCGCTTGGCTTCCATATCACTTGGTATTTAGTACCTTTATTATCCCATGTGTAAATTTGACGTAAGTTGCTACCTGAATTCCTAGCACCCCGCTTAATATCAATACCATTATCACCAAGAGATCCACTGTAACTATAGTATTGTGACTGTCTAACATTACTATTTCTTCCGCCCGTTACAATTGGACTAACTACTACGGTTAAGTTCCCATCACTATATACACCTGCAACTCCAGCATTTGCTCTTTCTGTTCTTTCTGTAATACTGTCAGCTAAAGCCGTATTTTCTACAGCTAGTGTCATACCTAATCCGATAAATACAGTCGATATTAAATTAATTAATTTCATTGGAAAGATTCTCTAAAATCGGGTAATGTGCTTACTCTCTCTTAAAATCTAGACGGCACACAAAACAACAACACCAGACTGTCTATCCGTGGCTAGTTTTTAACAAAGATTGGAGCTATACCTTTATTCACATACAGTTATGATTCATCAGGACAAAACCATAATTATTATTCAGATCGCTAACCGAGTAAATCAGCCAGTACATCAATCGCCTTACCCTGGTGCTGATTAGGGGTAGGGATTGCCTACCCAGTGAGGTTTAGAGGTTAAAGTGGCGTACTGTTTGGATGAACATTGTTGTTGCTACATCTTTAATTTGTGGTGCTTCGAGTTCGATGCTAGTGGACATATTGGCGGCTGTGGTTAAGCGGTGACCGTAAAGTTTACCTAAGCGTTGGATGTAATCTGCTATCTCAGCACTTCGGGTAGTCTCTGGTGTCTCTACAGGGGCGGTAAATCCCATCTGTGCTTGTTGAGGTGCTGTAGAACAGTGTTCGACCAATGAGGCTTTACCTTTGGAGTCTAGGGCGATACTGACCCGCTCCCCGTTCCGTCGCCCCATCACTTCCATATCGCCAGCAGGTCGCCAGATGGTGTAATTGCCCTCACTAGTAGCGACATCTAAAACCGACTTATCTCCATACTTGGTAGTCACTTGGCGGGGTATTCCATTAACACGAGCGTCTAATAATTTCATACAATTAGCTAGTCCTTTACTTACCTGTTTGGGATTGAGAGGCGATCGCAATTCTTTGGTCGGAGTGGCGATCGCTTTCTCATGTCCATATTGATATAGTACCGTACCTTACTGATAGAGTCAAGTACAGTAAAATAACTTATCTAAGGAGTAAAGCACTTTACTTTGTTCAACAATCAGGGTACAATACAGTAAAGTAAATTACAGTACTATATGGCAACAATCAATAAATCACTTACTACTTACCTACCCGCTCAGAGCGTGGAATGGTTAGAGAGCTACTGTTTGGACTATAAACACTTGCAGAATAAAGATGGAAATCCCAAGTTAGGGACAGCCATCGCTGATATCATCGATCGTTTGGCTAATGGTGAATTAGCACTTCCTGAGAAGATCGAATCTCAAAGTACCGCACCAATACAGTACGGTACTGAATTCACAGCACTAAAGGGAGAAGTTGAGGAGCTACAAAAGTTGCTCACTGAGTATGTTACTAATAAACTACCTGATACTGTACTTGACTTGGAAACTGTCAAACATGAGATAGAGGTAGCACTAGAGCCGATTAGAGAGTCTGTATCTAACTTAGATGCCGATCTTCAATCCCAGTGTGCAATGGTGAGGGACGAGTTAAAAGCTATTGCCGATCGTGAGATATAGCAGTCGTCAAGGCGGTTAGGACATCCATTGTAGGGGTGGGTTTATGCTAGCAATCTATGCAACACATATTTAACCTTAAAACAAAACCCACCCTCAACCGCCAAGCTGATTAACTGTTGTTTTTGAAATATGTCCTAACGTCCTTGGCGGTTGCTATACCACCATCGTTGGCGGAGCCTCTCCCACGGAGAATCACCAGAGCCATGACCCTTCCCCGCAAAGAGAAACCCAATGTTGATAGTGATACGAAAACTTGGGGTGGGTTCTTCGAGATGGTGGGGATTGAAGCTTTGACGGGGTGAACTAAATCTACACAAATCTATGACCTGTATAAAAGTGTCTCAGATTACTGTTTTCCATCCTTTAGGTGAAACGAGCAACACCGCTCTCCCTCAAAGAGGCTTAAACAAAGCGCACATCCCGTGCGCGTCATGA
>JANYDE010000151.1 GCA_025359915.1 Chamaesiphon sp. 336R_metabinner_41
TCACAATCTGGCTCTAGTTCGTCGTTTTGCACTCAATATTCTCAATTGTGAGCATACTTTTAAGGGTAGTCTCAAGCAAAAATCTAAGCGTGCCGCTATGGATAATCGCTATATGCTTACTTTGTTAGCCTCCGCCTTCCCTGCTTCCACCACTACTGCCTAGTTGTCAAGAGCGTTTGAGGTGCGCTTACCCTGCTTACTCTAGCTGGAAATCATTAGTTTACTCCGTCGAAAAGATCCTTAAAGAATTTGGAGAAAAATATGTAATTAATTTTGTCTAGCTACTTATTATTAAATTCCGCCATTGTCGTTTGATACCCGATCGAGGCTCCAGCTAGTGCCGCAGTCATGCTAGTATGACTCCACAGCGAGGTATCCGGTATCCTGGTATCTGCGGGCATTAATAGCAACGAAGTATCCCCAGATTGCTTGCAAACCGCCGTAGGTAGACATCGCCACAACCACCAGAATACTTTTTGAATATCGGTTTCCCGCTTGATAGATTCAGGAAACAATTTTCGCTCTTCTTTAATTAATTCTGCATCATTACCCACAATGGTATTGAGATCTGACACCTGCAATCGCTGTTTAGCACCCGATAATAGATGCGATATTTCTACTCCTTCGGCTCCAGCATTGACACGAGCATTACTATTCCCAATTGCGCCTCGATCGCTCGCAGCACTGATATAATCAGCATTCTTGAGGTATTGGATCAGTTTTCCGTCTCTGGGAAAATCTGTCATCACATCTAGCTCACGCCACAAACTCTCTGCTGATTTATCTCGATGAAAAGGCTTGAAAATCGGATCGTGAAGTAGGGCGAAGATTTTGGATTGCCAATATAACTGCATTTTGAGCGAATGAGGATCGTAGAGACTACAGCCAATATCCGCTCCTGAATCGATAAAAGTCACTGCAAAGTTACAAAAATTATGACACTGCTAATACCAATTTAAGGAATTAAAGCGACAGATCTTTACCCCACCCAACCTGCCCTCCCCGCTAGAAGATCTCAAATGGGTTCTATAAAGGGGAGGAGCTAGTCTGTCGTTTACTCAATTTAATTTGGTATAACTTTGAAATAATGCCTTGCAATAGCAACCCCCAACCCCTAACCGCTATATAATTAGGGCTGCTAGTTGTGAACGCTTCAAAAACTGAGATGGTAAACTTAAATCCTACTTCTTCCTTTAGTATCTCCATGCACTTGGAAGTGCCCAATCGATCGGGTATGCTGGCGAGTATCGCTCAGGGTATCGCTTCTGTCGGTGGTAATATCAGTTCGCTCGATATTACGGAGCAAACGCGGGTGTTATCACGGATCGATGTGACTGTTGATGCTACTAGTACAGAACATGGCGATCAAATTGTCGAGGTAGTTAAGTCGATTCCTGAGGTGCGATTGACGAGTACGTTCGATCGAACAATGCAGCTCCATCGTGGTGGTAAAATTCGGATGGAGAGCAAGATTCCGCTCACCCGTCAGTCGGATTTGGCGATGGCTTATACGCCTGGAGTTGGGCGGGTGTGTATGGCAATTGCCAATGAGCCAGAACGAGTTTACGAATTAACGATTAAATGCAATACTGTAGCGATCGTCTCCGATGGTAGCGCGGTATTAGGCTTAGGAAATTTGGGTGCAGCCGCTTCGATGCCTGTAATGGAAGGCAAAGCGATGTTATTTAAAGAATTTGCCGGACTTGACGCATTCCCCATTTGTCTGGATACTCAAGATACCGAAGAAATCATCAAAACGGTTAAACATCTCGCCCCTGTATTCGGCGGAATAAATCTCGAAGATATCGCCGCACCCCGTTGTTTTGAAATCGAAGCCCGACTACGCGCCGAATTAGACATCCCCATCTTCCATGACGATCAACATGGTACCGCGATCGTCACCCTCGCCGCTCTCCTCAATTCCCTCAAACTAGTCAAAAAATCCCTAGATACAGTCAAAATTACCATTAACGGTGCGGGTGCTGCCGGAATCGCGATCGCTAAATTATTTACCACCGCTGGTGTCAAACATATCTGTATCTGCGACTCCAAAGGCATCATCTCCACCAGTCGCACCGATTTAAACCCCGAAAAACTGGAATTCGCCGTCGCGCAAACAGGTACCCTCGCCGATGCAATGGTAGGCGCGGATGTCTTCCTCGGAGTCAGCGCACCAGGCGTAGTCACAGTCGAAATGGTAAAATCGATGGCAACAGATGCGATCGTCTTTGCAATGGCTAATCCCATCCCTGAAATTCAACCAGAATTAGTCAGCAATGATGTCGCCGTGATGGCAACTGGGCGCAGTGATTATCCCAATCAAATTAATAACGTCCTTGCCTTCCCTGGGGTCTTCAGAGGCGCGATCGACTGTCGTGCTAACCAAATTACCATTAATATGTGTTTAGAGGCCGCCAAAGCGATCGCATCCCTCATCAATCCCAACGAACTCAGCCGCGAATACATCGTTCCTTCTGTGTTTGATAAACGGGTGGCTACTGCGGTTGCTTCTGCCGTGCAAAAAGCAGCGCGAGAAGAAGGAATTGCCAAGTATTAGGTTTCTGACTGAACTGTGATTGACTACTAGAGACAATCACAGTTCATCATCTAATCATTCTAATCACAGTTCAGACAAGTTCAGACAGCGATGCGCTAAACCATGAGAGAATAGAAAGCTATTAGCTAAAATTTGGCAATCAAAAATATAGGTATTTTAAGAATATGCAAGTAGGCGACCGCGTTCGTGTCAGTACATCTGTAGTTATTTATCATCATCCTAAAAATCGCGGTCAAGCTGTCGATATACTAAACCAAGAAGGGACAATCGATAAAATTGCCACAGAATGGAAAGGTCGCCCTGTCAGTGCTAATTTCCCTCTAGTTGTCAAGTTTGATAATGATAAGTTGCGAGCGCACATGCGAGAAGACGAGCTGCAAGTAATTTAAAGTATTAATCGACAATCTCAGGGTGCCCTTCATGGGTACCCTAGATCTATACTAATTACTAATATTTTCTGATTGGTTGAAGAAGTGAGTTAACCAATCAATCGATAAAACCAACTTTCAATCCCATTTCCCCAAGCCGATTGCGAGAACACAGTTTCAGCAGCATAGCGACAGTCAAATCGATCGATCTCACCCAGTCTACCAATAGCTTTCACCAATCCATCCACACTGTCCGGTTCCACCAAAAACCCCGTTTTACCATCCGTGATAATTTCAGTAGGTCCTCCCCGCCGATAAGCTATTACTGGGACACCACAAGCCAGAGCCTCGATTGCCACATTTCCAAACGCCTCCACCCAGCGCGGAGTCATCAACATCCCTTTGCAGGTGCGGAGGGATTTTTGTAATTCATCAGTAGGCAAAAATCCCAAATACTCAATTGGCGCATAGGGATAATCCCGTTGAATTTGCACCCAATAATCTGGATCTTGAATTTTCCCCATGATCTTTAGCTTCATCCCAGTCCGTTCAGCAGCCGCCACAGCATCTTCCAAAGCCTTTTCGGGGGAAATCCTCCCTAACCAAGCTAGCGCATCCCCTGGAGTCTCACAATACTCATACACAGCCGGATCTACACCGCTACCACCCACCACGCAACACAAGTCAGCAAAACTGAACGTCAGAGCCTGAGTGCGCGTACACACCCCGATCGTACCAGGAAAATCTATAGCCACTTGATTAATCGCCAGATCGATCGCCGCTATCTGCGAACCCATACTAACAAAATGCGCGATCGGTCGATCGAAAAATGGAGTCAGGTAAAACGGCAACCAATCAAAAGCAGTATTAAAGATAATGTCATAATCCTGCTGAACCTCTCTCGCCTTTGCCCACATATTCCCCAGCACCGGATTTCCAGGCATCACAATCGATGCAGCCAGCTCCTGCGTTTGAGCAGTAAGTTGGAATTCGCCAGGAATCGGAATAATCGACAAATCACCTAACTCAGAACCCGACGGCGCAATGATATCGATTATATGTCCTCTCGATCGCAACTCTCGTGCCAGATTCGCGATCGTCAACTCCACCCCACCCCCCAAGCCAGAGCCTAAAGCACCCACCGGAGTAGAGAGAATGAGAATTTTTAGTTTTGGCTGAGAAGATGAAATATTCAAAAGGAGTCAGAGCATATATATAGATTAACCCTTCTAATTTTACAGGGTTCACAAAACTCTGTAGGGGCGGGTTTATGGTATCGATCCCGATTTCACCAAAGATTCAATTCAAAACCCGCCCAACCCCACCAGCAACTAAAAGCTCAAACCCTCAAAAACATCTCAAATGTCTTTCAAACACCTAAAAAGGTTGCCATCAGGCACTTGCCGCGATTAATCAACCAACTTATCCCCATCAAAATCCAAAAAACTTTCGACAAAACCGAAGAATCAGGCAGTCTAAACAGCCCAAAAGCTATACCCAGCCTAAATCAGAACAAATCCCAAAAAAAGGGTTGACAAGACCATAGTATCCGAGTTATATTAATAAAGCGGTCGAGGGAAACAGCGAAACGCAGACGACGAAAGCCGCTGCTAGAGCCAACCCTAACACCCTGA
>JANYDE010000153.1 GCA_025359915.1 Chamaesiphon sp. 336R_metabinner_41
TCACAATCTGGCTCTAGTTCGTCGTTTTGCACTCAATATTCTCAATTGTGAGCATACTTTTAAGGGTAGTCTCAAGCAAAAATCTAAGCGTGCCGCTATGGATAATCGCTATATGCTTACTTTGTTAGCCTCCGCCTTCCCCGCATCCACAACTACTGCCTCGTTGTCAATAGCGTTTGAGGTGCGCTTACCCTGCAAACTTATACACCACTAAACCTCTTTACAATAACAATAATAGCTATGTTTTACAGGATTGATGCATTATTTCGAGACTGACTCGATCAAACAACTCCACTACCACTGTAAATTGATAACAAATAATATAGATCGATTAACTATGCGTTCTGGATATACTTTACCTGTCTTTGCTACGGCTAGTGCGATCGCCGCATTACAATGTTTGCAAAAGTCTAATACCAATGAGGATAAATCAATCGTCACTGTAGATTTAATTACCCCACCGCAACAGGTAGAAATCTCGATCGAACGATCTGCCTTAATTAACCCTAACATGTCGCTCGGTATCACTTTGAGCGATCCTGGGGATAATTTAGATTTGACTCGCGATACTCCCGTGTGGGCGGTAGTCGAATGGGCAGACTCATCACAGGTAGAAACGATCGCGCTAGTGGGTGGTGAAGGGGTCGGAAAGCAGTCTAATCGAGATAATCCTCCTGCTATCTATAATTACGCTCAACAGCTTTTACAGGCTAATTTAGCCCCATTGTTGGCACCTGAACAGAAAATTCGGGTGACGATTATTTTACCGGAGGGGCGAATTCTGGCGACACGTACATCTAATGCTGCGTTTGGGGTAGTGGAGGGTTTATCACTGCTGGGCACTACAGGTATTTCTCAACCGTTGAGTGCGCCTGGGCAATTGGAGGCTTGTTTGGCTGAGTTGCGTTCTAAGTGGGGGCGGGGAGACAGGGGGACGGGGGGACTGGGAGACGGGGGGACAGAAGAGGATGAATTTGCTTTACCTCTGGTGTTTTGTATTGGTGAGAATGGGTTGGATTTGGCTCAGAAGATGGGGATTGGGCGTGAGCGGATTATTAAGACGGCTAATTGGTTAGGGCCATTATTGACTGAGGCGGGACTATTGGGTGTACCTAAGTTATTATTATTTGGCTATCATGGCAAATTGATCAAATTGGCGGGGGGAATTTTTCATACTCATCACCATTTAGCCGATGGGAGATTGGAAATTTTGGTAGCAGCGGCGGTGCGGATGGGTTTACCAGCAGCGCAATTGTCGGGTTTATTTGACTGCGAGACGGCGGAGGATGTACTCAAATATCTCCATGAAATCGATACGCTGGCGGGGAGTAATTGGGTGACGCAAATCTATGGCTATTTGACCGATCGAATCGATAATAGATCTCAGACATACATTTATAGCCAGAGTCAGAAATCTGTCAGTGTCGGTTCTGTATTATTCGATCGACAGCGAAAAATCATCGCAACTAGTCCCACTGGAGCAACATTTTTGACCCAATTGTGCTAGATTTAATCGAATATAAAATTTTTTAATCGATCGTTATAAATCTTATTTGATATAACTCTTTAAATTCAAGAGTTGCTCACCCCGAACCCTCGATGGTGGGCTATTTCAGCATCTATCCGCATCTACTCTGTATCAACTTCAAGGGAGTCCGTAGTGACAACAGAAACCAAAACCAATTCAACCAAGATTAATCCGACAGATAGCGATTTGGGAGAAGTAAGCATCAATCATCAAATGGTCGTCATTCTGGATTTCGGCTCCCAGTATTCGGAATTAATCGCCCGCAGAATTCGCGAGACACAAGTCTATTCCGAAGTTATCTCTTATCGTACAACCGCCGCGCAACTTAAATTGTTAAATCCAAAGGGAATTATTCTCTCTGGTGGACCTAGCTCAGTTTACGACGATCGCGCCCCAAAATGCGATCCGGAAATCTGGAATCTGGGTATTCCGGTATTGGGTGTCTGCTACGGGATGCAACTAATGGTACAGCAACTCGGTGGCGAAGTCGTCAAAGCGAAGAAAGCTGAGTATGGCAAGGCTGAACTATCGATCAACGATCCGACAGATTTGCTGACAAATGTCGAGGAAGGAACGACAATGTGGATGAGTCATGGCGACTCCTGTGAAAAATTACCACCAGGATTCGAGCTGCTCGCCCATACTGAGAATACACCATGTGCGGCGATCGCCGAGCATCAGCGCAAATTATATGGGGTACAATTTCACCCTGAAGTAGTGCATTCGATCGGTGGATTCGCGCTAATTCGCAATTTTGTCTATCATATTTGCGGTTGTCAACCAACTTGGACGACGGAAGCATTTGTAGAAGAAGCGATTCAAAGTGTCCGCGCTAGAGTTGGTGATAAGAAAGTATTACTAGCACTATCTGGCGGTGTTGATTCTTCAACTTTAGCATTCTTATTGCACCGCGCGATCGGCGACCAATTGACTTGTATGTTTATCGATCAAGGTTTCATGCGAAAGCTCGAACCAGAACGTCTTGTCGCTGTATTTAAAGACCAATTTCATATCAAAGTGGAATATGTGATGGCGCGGGAGCGATTCATTAATGCTGTCGCAGGTGTCACCGATCCTGAAGCCAAACGCAAAATCATTGGAACTGAATTTATTCGCGTATTTGAGTCAGAATCAAAACGATTAGGCCCATTTGATTATCTCGCACAAGGAACATTATATCCCGACGTAATTGAGTCCGCAGACACAAATGTCGATCCGCAAAGTGGCGAACGAGTAGCGGTCAAAATTAAGAGTCATCACAATGTTGGTGGTTTACCCAAAGACTTACAATTTAAACTCGTCGAACCATTACGCAAATTATTTAAAGATGAAGTGCGAAAAGTGGGTAGATCGATCGGATTACCAGAAGAAATCGTTAAACGCCAACCTTTTCCAGGTCCAGGTTTAGCAATTCGGATCATCGGAGAAGTCACCGCTGAACGATTGAATATCCTCCGCGATGCCGATTTAATCGTTCGCCAAGAAGTCAATAAACAAGGACTTTATGACAAGCTTTGGCAGGCTTTTGCCGTGTTATTAGCAGATGTAAATAGTGTCGGAGTAATGGGCGATCAACGTACTTATGCACATCCAATTGTCCTGCGTTGTGTATCTAGTGAAGATGGGATGACCGCCGATTGGTCGAAAGTGCCCTATGAATTTCTAGAGATAGTTTCTAACCGAATTGTCAACGAAGTAAAAGGTGTCAATCGCGTGGTCTATGATATCACATCCAAGCCGCCTGGAACGATCGAATGGGAGTAATTAAGTAATAAGTAACAAGTAATAAGTAATAAGTTTAGATTCTGTAGGTGGGCATATTGTCCACCTTTTTTATCGATACTTTCAGTCACCAGCTATCTCTAGATCGATCTTCGCTTAAAAAAACTTAACTACTTACCATCCACTATCCACTATCCACTATTCACTATCCACCGGATAATGAACAGACATAGAGTAAGTAAAATTTAAAGAGCCAATGGATAGCAGTTTAATTCTATCTAATATCTTGAACCCGCCAGTCTTATTCTTTTTCCTGGGAATGCTGGCAATTTTTGTTCAATCCGATTTAGAAATCCCCAACCCTTTACCCAAACTATTTTCGCTCTACCTCCTAGTCGCAATCGGCTTCAAAGGTGGACATGAACTATATGAGAGCGGATTGAGTCCACTGATCCTCGCTACTTTAGGAGCAGCCGTATTCATGGCATCGATCGTGCCAGTTTACTCCTTCTTTATCCTCAAAATCAAGCTCGATAATTATAATGCTGCGGCGATTGCGGCTACTTACGGCTCGATTAGCGCGGTGACGTTCATTACGGCTAGTTCGCTACTCGATAAGCTCCAGATCCCCTATGGTGGTCATATGGTAGCAGCTTTAGCACTGATGGAGTCACCCGCGATTGTAGTTGGTTTAATCCTCGTCAGAGTCTTTAACAAAAAAGAAGCTACGGGAGAGACTGATGAAGATGAGAACACAAGTACTTCTTGGGGTGAAGTCTTACATGAAGCTTTCTTAAATGGCTCAGTATTGCTATTAATTGGTAGCGTAATTATTGGGTTTTTAACAGGTGTTGATGGTTGGCACAAAGTGCATTTATTTGTCGAAAAAGATATCTTTTATGGAGCATTGATGTTCTTTTTACTAGATATGGGATTGGTAGCCGCTCGGCGGATTCAAGATTTACGTCAAACAGGAATGTTTTTAATTGGCTTTGCTGTTTTTATGCCGATTGGTAATGCTTTAATTGGGATATTATTAGCCAAAGCAATTGGGATGGGACAAGGTGATGCTCTACTCTTTTCCGTACTTTGTGCGAGTGCTTCTTATATTGCCGTACCAGCCGCAATGCGGATGACTGTACCAGAAGCAAACCCCAGTTTATATGTATCAATGGCTCTAGCAATCACATTTCCATTCAACATTATTGTCGGTATTCCAATTTATCTACAAGCTATTAAATTACTGGGAGTTTAACCATGTTGCAGCCGATCAAAAAAATTGAAATTATCGTCAGTTATCTCGAAGTTCCTGCTGTTTTAAAGGTGCTTAAGAAAAATTTAATCAAGCGTTATACCGTTATTAACAATGTCTCGGGGATTGGTGAGCATGGTTATTCTGGTGATGATTTAATTACGAACAGCTATATTATGATCATTTGTACTGAGTTAGAATTAGCAGAACAATTATCCATTGCAATGCAGCCACTGCTCAAAAAAATGGGTGGAATTTTTATCATTACTGATGGTCAGTGGATTGCACATTAATAGATAGTTCGATCGCTTATCACTGATTATTCGATCGGTGGTGAGCGATAATCAATAAATACATTACAACCTAAATATTTCCTAAAAACTAGAATCTAAAGTCCATCCTAAATACTTGGCATCTTCTCTTCTATTGAGAATCAGATACAGTTAATTCAGCTAAATGTGTTTGTTGAATATCAGCGATCGCAAATGGCAAGTGTGCGCCCCTTAGTCCCTGCTTAATGCGTTCATTTGTTTGTTGGAACAAAACAAATAGCGGATATGAATTTTCGGCAGCCTCACTAAGAATATGTCGATAGTATTGAGGCATTATCCACTCATAATTATTATCTAATAATACTTGTGTCTGTCGCCATCTTGAGAGTAAATCTGAGAGATCCTCCTCAGGACGATGGATGAAGATTAAAATTTCACCACCCATCTTGATTTTCCACTCAGGATCGCACATGAGATAAGCGAGATCGCAAGGAAGTAAGATCGTTTTAGCCGTGGCATTAATTGGCGAAAAATTATCTGTTTGCGATAGCAATATCTTTCGTAGTTTAATCACAGGCAAAGGCATCGTAATTAAACTTTCGTCAGATCTTCTAATGCTCGGAATCATTTCTAAATACGGACGATGTTGTTTTAGCAGCTCTATAGCTTCATTACACTGGCTATATTTGGCTAAAATTTCTTCGTAATCTGATTTTTGAATAGACATGGTATATTAATTGATAATTGATAATTAAGGCGATTAAAATACTGCCCACTATGGATATAAGCAGACAACAATACAACCATGCTAATTCAAGCGTTTTACTTATGATTTCGCTATTAATTCTCAATTCTCAATTCTCAATTACTTAACCGAGTTTCTCGAATACTTTGAACATTGGTAAATACATCGAGAGCAGAATTACCGCTACCATCCCAGCGAGGAATACCATCATAATTGGTTCAAGGACACTGGTAAGAGCCTTCACAGCTTGCTCGACTTCATCTTCATAGAAGTCAGCAACTTTCATCATCATTGTGTCTAATTCTCCTGTTTCTTCACCGATACTAATCATTTGAATTGCTAGAGGTGGAAATACTTTTTCGCGTTGGAGGGCAGTACTTAACATTCCCCCTTGTTGGACTTCCTGTTTGGATTTCTCGATCGCATTAGAGATCACTTGATTTCCAGCGGTATCGCGGACGATATCGAGAGAGTTTAAAATTGGTACACCCGATCGAGTTAAAGTACCAAAAATTCGACAAAACCGTGCAGTAGCAGATTTTTCATTTAGATCACCAAGGATCGGCATTTTCAAGAAAAACCGATCCATTGTTAGTTTTCCAATTGGAGTTTTATAGTATTGATTGTACCCAAAAATTAATCCAGAAACTACAGTGATTGGAATCATCACCATCCAACTAGTTAAGATACCACTGATACCCAACATAAATAGTGTTAATCCAGGTAACTCTGTGCCTAAACCTTTGAAAATTCCTGCAAATACTGGAATCAAGAAAATTGTCATCCCCAAAAACACTAACAGTGCCAGGATACCAACCGCAATGGGATAAGCCATTGCCCCTTTGACTTGGTTTTTGAGACGAGACATATCTTCAAGTACTTTCGCTAGACGATTGAGAACTTCATCGAGTACCCCACCCACCTCTCCTGCTTGAATCATACTGACATAGAGCGCATCAAAACATTCTGGATGTCGGCGCATAGCATCGGAGAGGTTAATCCCCTGTTGAACATCAATACTGACTTGAGAAAGAACTTTCTTTAGTTTGGGATTATTACATTGCTCGGAAAGAACGGTGAGACATCTCACCATTGCAACTCCAGCATTGACCATTGCGGCAAATTGACGAGAGAAGACTGCTTTGTCGCGCACCGTCACTGGATTCATTGCGGCTTCGATATCACCGAGATCGATCTTGGTGATATCAAAAGATTTGGATGGTCTAATATTCTGAATAAATTTGTATTTTTGCTTTAGTTTTGTACGTGCTAGTTCGACGGTTTGAGCATCGACTTTTTCTTGCTTGGTGTTGCCCTGCGCATCACGGACTTCAGCTATAAAAGTTGGCATATAATTTAGGGGATAGGGGGTAGGGGATAGAGAATAGAGGTCAAAGATCGAGGGTCAAGGTTCCAGGTTCCAGGGTTAAGGGTTGCTAATATTAATATTCCCTATTTCCTATTCCCTATTCCCTATCCCCTAATTTCGACCATTCGTCGCCATTGGTGTAGATCCAATTAGACGTTGAAGTTCATCTGGTCTAGATGATTTGGCAACGCCAGCTTCAAAGGAAATGGTACCTTCGCGAATGTGTTTGGCGAGGATCGATTCCATTGTATTCATGCCTAATTTGGCTCCGGTTTGGATTGCACTATAGATTTGAGCTGTTTTGCCTTCGCGAATCAGGTTGGAAATTGCGGGGGTGACAATCATGATTTCCTGCACCATGACTCGCCCAAATTCACCTGGTTTGGGTTTTTTCTTCTGGACGAGAGCTTGACTAAAGACAGCGACGAGGGAGTTGGATAGCTGGGCGCGAATTTGGGGCTGTTGTTCGGGAGGGAAGACATCGAGCATTCGATCGATCGTCTGAGCCGCAGAGCTGGTATGGAGTGTAGCCATTACCAAGTGTCCGGTTTCGGCAGCACTAATGGCCAAACTGATGGTTTCTAAGTCCCGTAATTCTCCGACCAAAATCACGTCTGGATCTTCCCGTAAGGCACCTTTAAGGGCGTTGGTAAAACTTTTAGTGTCTTCACCTTTTTGTCGCTGGTGGACGAGGCTTTGGATGTTGGAGAATACATACTCGATCGGATCTTCGATCGTCAAAATATGCTCGGCACGAGTACGATTGATTAAATCGATCATTGCGGCCATTGTGGTAGTTTTGCCAGATCCAGTCGGTCCGGTGACTAGGATCAAGCCTCTGGGACGATGACTCATTTCTCTGACGATTTCGGGCAAACCCATTTGCTCAAAGTTCGGGATTTTGGAAGATAGTGCCCGCAAGCAAGCAGCATAACAACCTCGTTCTTTGTAAACATTGACTCGAAATCTGGCCAGTCCTTTGACACCGTAAGAGCAGTCTATTTCCCAAGTTTGTTCTAATTCCTTCCGCTGAGTGTTGTTCAGCATACTAAAGATTAATTTTTGGCACTCTTGAGGGCTGAGTGGTACGTCATTTACAGGTGCGAGTTTACCGCTGACACGGAAATAAACAGGCGAACCTGCTTGAATGTGCATATCGGAGCCGCCTACTTCGACGAGTTGCTCCATTAGGTCTTCGATTATTTGTTCGGACATTCTAGGGTTTAGGGGATAGGGTTTAGGGGATAGGGTTTAGGGTTTAGGGGATAGGGGATAGGGCTTTCGGACGCTTGCGTCCTTCATATTCCCTATTCCCTATTCCCTATTGGCTCATTCACTAATTCTCAAATCTTGCCGTCATACAATACGGACAGTCCAACCATTCCGGCTGGAGTGCTGCCGAGCAGGTTACGCAAACTAGAGTAGTTTTGCGTTTGGCTTTGAGTTCGGCTTCTAAACCGGAGTCGGTGAAGGTGACTCGCTCGACTTCATCAAGAGTGGTGTGACCTTCTTGAACCATTTGGAGACTATATGCAAGTAGAGTCTTCATCCCTTGTTGAACAGCGGTTTCCTTGATCAAAACGGAAGGAGCACGTTGGTTGATCAGAGCTGCTATTTCATCAGTGATTTGCATGACTTCATAAACACCAGTCCGACCCCGATAGCCAAGTCCACTACAGTTTTGGCAGAGTTCCCCACAAGCTTTGGCTGATTCGATCTCGCCATTATTCAATTCTTTAGCTTTGTAAAAGGTGACAACGGTATCTTTAGAAGCAGACAATCCAAATCGGCTAAGTTCTTCCCGAGTGGGGTTGTAGGCAATCCGGCAATCTTTACAGACTCGGCGGAGTAGTCGTTGGGCAACGACACCAATTAGTGCCGCCGAAACCATGAATGGTTCCACGCCCATCTCATCCAGCCGCGTAATCGACCCAGCGGCATCATTTGTGTGTAAAGTTGTCATGACCATGTGACCAGTTAATGCGGCCTCCATCGAGGTTTTAGCAGTCTCTTGGTCGCGGGTTTCTCCCACCAGGATGATATCGGGATCTTGCCGCATGAAAGCGCGGAGGATCGAGGCAAAGTTCATTCCTTTTTCGCGAATTACCTGAACTTGGTTAATACCTGGAAGGGCATATTCGATCGGATCCTCCGCCGTACTAATATTAACTCCAGGGTCGTTTTGTTCTGCCAGGAGCGAATAAAGTGTGGTCGATTTACCAGAACCTGTAGGTCCGGTAACTAGAATCAAGCCAAAGGGACGACTACCCATCTCCCGAACTATTTCTAGAGTTGGTAAATCACTAATCAATTTATCCAAACCGAGCTGAGTGGAAGCATTGTCCAAAATCCGCATACAGACTTTTTCGCCGTAGCGTCCAGGTAGCGTACTGACACGGAAATCTACTTTTCGACCTTCAAATGTCCGGCGAATCCGACCATCTTGAGGCAACCGTCGTTCGGCGATATCTAGCTCGGCGATAATTTTGAACCGCGAGATCACGGCGGGAATAATATGCTTGGGCAAGATGGGGAAAGTCTGACGCAATACTCCATCCTTGCGGAATCGGATTCTCAATCCTTCTTCCTGTGGCTCGATGTGAATATCCGAAACTTTATCGAGCAGCCCTTTAGCAAGAATTTGGTTGACTAACTTGACGACAGGAGCAGCTTCTGCACCTTGAACGTCAATCTCGTCGTTCATCTCCTCCTCAGCAAACCCTAATTCTGGCTGGTCAAAGTTATCAATTTCGACAGTCAGATTTTTCTGAGCATTATTAACTTCATCTTGCTGAATGCGTTCATCTAGATAACCATCGAGCAGTTTTTGATAATCTTCAGGTGCGATTACTTCACTACGCCAAGCAATCCCGTGGGGACGGAGGATTTTATCCAAATCGTTTTTTGCTTGGAGATCGTCTGGCTTCATCATCGCCACCGTCAGGATCGGTGGATCTCCGTCTAGTTTGCCGATTGGTAGTAATTTAAGTTGACGACAACTATCAGCAGAGATAAAAGTATTGATTAATTCACGAACCTGGATCTTGTCGATTTGGGCGGCGTTAATATCCACCGCATTTAAACCATAGACAATCTTGAGTTCAAATAACTGTTGTTTTTTATATTGATGTTGTAATTCGGCAGGCAAAGATTTGCCCGTCAATGACTCCAAAACCTCCGTCAGTGGGTGGTTATTCGCCCGACTATCAACCAATGCTTGTTTGAGCTGATCCGCGTTGACATAGCCCGATTGAATCAGCTTGTTGCCGAAAGGAGAAAAGTCATTGCGAACGATGAGTGCCCGTTTGGGAAATGAAGATTGAGTCATAGCTACTGTAGATATCTCCTTAGCTTTACAGTATTCCCACAATTGACCCGAATCTGCTCATGCGATCGAAATTTGGCTCGAACATCAAGCAAAATTGGAGTTCGTGTGTTTTAGATCGATCGAGTGGGCATTATAGAATGAGACTATATCAACTAGTTTTCCTGACTTTATAGGATGGAAAGTGAACGATCGATCCAAATCAGATTTATACTCAAAAACAGATTCACTGAATTAGACTCTCTTGTAGATATATAATCAAGGATCGACCATCAGCTTACGCACACTCGATTTAAGATCGAAATTGCCTGAGATGTCTGTTAACTGGAATGAATTAACGATGACTGAAACCGCACCACAGCCAAGTAGACCAGAGGATGAGAGCATCTCATCACAACCATCATTAGAAAATATCGAGTCTCAACCCATCCCAGCGGTTGCGGTCAGTTCATCCGCTAATGAGTCAGCACCAAATGTTGTGGTTGAAGAGATCGCGGCTCCTACCGAACCAGAGACTATCCCCCCAGTCGCAACACCAGTAGTCGAGGTAGTGGAAACAGAAGCTACTGCGACTTCTGAGTCAGAACTGCAATCCCTGGCGATGAAGTTAACAGAAATCTCCAATCAACGAGATGCCTTTCAAAGTCAATATCTCAGAATTGCTGCTGATTTTGACAACTTCCGCAAACGCAATAGTAAAGAAAAAGAAGAGATCGAACTACGGACTAAATGTGCCACGATCATGGAAATCCTGAGCGTCGTCGATAACTTCGAGCGGGCGAGGAACCAAATCAAACCGCAAAATGATGGCGAACTGGGGATTCACAAAAGCTATCAAGGCGTATACAAACAATTGGTAGACAGTCTTAAACGAATTGGGGTCTCACCCATGCGTCCAGAAGGACAACAATTCGATCCCAATCTCCATGAAGCAATCATGCGACAACCAACGGAAGAACACCCCGAAGGCACCGTGATTGAAGAGCTTCAGCGCGGCTACTTCCTGGGAGAACGGATTCTACGACACTCCTTAGTTAAAGTCGCAGCACCCCCAGAACAGTTGTCAGCAGAAGACGCGGTTGGTTTTGATTCCGCTGATAGCTAACTTCACCTTTTAACAAAATCTCTGGTTAATTGGGTAGAGAGATGGGAGATGGGAGATAAGCTGTCAGCCTAACGTCCTTTCCCCCTTTCCCCCTTTCCCCTTTCTCCTTTCTCCTTTCCCCTTTCCCCTCTTTTATTGCCTCAATTTTATGGCAAAAGTCATCGGCATCGACCTTGGTACAACTAATAGCTGCGTCTCCGTCCTCGAAGGCGGGATCCCTGTGGTCATTTCCAATTCTGAAGGTGGTCGTACGACCCCTAGTATTATTGGATTTGCCAAAGGTGGCGAACAATTAGTTGGGCAACTGGCAAAACGGCAAGGCGTAACTAATGCGGAAAACACCGTATATAGTATCAAACGCTTTATCGGTCGTCGGTGGGAGGACACAGATACAGAGCGAAATCGCGTTCCTTACAACTGTATTAAAGGACGCGACAATACTGTGGATGTCCAAATTCGTGGACGTACCTACACCCCACAAGAAGTATCGGCGATGATCCTTCAGAAACTTAAGAAAGATGCCCAAAACTTTTTGGGACATCCAGTCGAACAAGTGGTGATCACGGTGCCGGCTTACTTTACCGATGCCCAACGCCAAGCCACTAAAGATGCCGGGACGATTGCGGGGCTTGAAGTATTACGGATTATCAATGAACCTACAGCGGCAGCTCTTGCCTACGGATTAGACAAATCTGATACCGAGCAAAAAATTCTGGTAGTTGATTTGGGTGGAGGGACATTTGATGTTTCCGTACTGCAACTGGGGAATGGGATCTATGAAGTCAAAGCGACCTCTGGAAATAACCATTTGGGCGGGGATGACTTTGACAATGAAATCGTCCGCTGGATGATCAAATATTTCCGCACCACCGAAAATGTCGATCTATTGAAGGACAAAATGGCGTTACAGCGGTTGCGAGAAGCCGCCGAAAAAGCCAAAATCGAACTTTCAACGATGATGAATACTTCGATTAATCTGCCATTTATTGCCGCTGACGCTCAAGGCCCCAAACATTTGGAAATCGAGCTGACTCGGACTAAATTTGAGGAAATGGTCGCACCATTGATTCAAGCTACCCTCGAACCCTTGCAACGTTCGCTCAAAGATGCCGATCTTCAGCCTCATGAAATCGATCGAATCTTACTTGTCGGTGGTTCTACCCGCATTCCCGCCGTCCAACACGCCATTCAAGAGTTTTTTGGCGGTAAAGAACTCGATCGATCGATCAACCCTGATGAAGCTGTAGCAATGGGTGCAGCCGTTCAAGCAGGTGTTGTGAGCGGGGATGTCAAAGATGTCCTCCTCCTCGATGTCACTCCCCTCTCCCTCGGTATTGAAACCCTCGGAGAAGTATTCACCAAAATCATCGAACGCAACACCACCATTCCTACTAGTAAAGGGCAAGAATTTTCCACCGCCACCGACGGCCAAACCTCCGTCGAAATCCACGTCCTTCAAGGCGAACGGGCAATGGCAAAAGACAATAAAAGTCTCGGTCGATTTCTGCTCACAGGTATCCCCCCTGCGCCCCGTGGCGTGCCCAAAATTGAAGTTTCCTTTGATATTGACGTAAACGGAATTCTCAAGGTGTCAGCGAACGATCGCGGCACAGGTAGAGAGCAAACCGTCGCCATCAGTAATACTGGCGGACTCAATAAAATCGATATCGAGCGGATGCGCAAAGAGGCAGAAACTTATGCGCAAGACGACTGGCGTAGACTCCAATTGGTGGAACTCAAAAACCAAGCCGATGCGCTGTTCCATACCTACGATGTTGCCCTTCAAGACAACGGTCATCTGATTAACGACCATCTGCGCGAACAGGCGGAAACCACCGCCAAAGAACTCCAGATGCTGTTATTAGAGCCATCTGCTAATCTGGAAAATGTGCAACAATCGATCGATAAGCTCCAGCAGCAGATTTTTGCAATGGGTGCTGCCGTTTATCAACAAGGAACTATTCCTAATGGTTCTAGTTCGACCCAATCACCTAATCCTAATGCAGGGACTAGACATGCGCCCCTCAGTCGAGCGAGTGCGCCACCACCACCACCGCCACCACCAGCCAAGAAAGTTTCTAGCACTTTGACGTTGGATTTTGATGATGAAGAGACGGCTAGTACTGAATATGAAGCAGTGGAGTAGTTGATAGTTGATAGTTATTGGCGAAGCGTCTGCCTGAGCTGTAGCCTCTCCGACAGGAGAATGGAACCAACCCAAGCGGGAGAGAGCACACTTTTCGCTAAACCACCAAACCACTCCATAAGAAAATGGGTAATTACGGTTAATACTCCATCAAAAAGACCTGATTCCTTTACAATAGTTAAACCTATTTACGTTACAGATCGCCCCCGAATCCTGCTTCCCAACACTCCTTGTAAGATAGAACATCTCTATGGCACGCGACTATTACGAAATCCTTGGTACCTCACGAGATGCCGACCAGGAAGAAATTAAACGCGCCTATCGCCGATTGGCGCGAAAATATCACCCCGATGTCAACAAAGAGGCTGGGGCAGAAGATACATTCAAAGAAATCAACCGAGCCAACGAAGTTCTATCCGAACCCGAACTCCGTGCTCGTTACGACAGATTTGGCGAAGCAGGAGTATCTTCAGGCGGTGGTGGCGCGCCTGGATATGGAGATCAAGGAGACATGGGCGGCTTTGCCGATATCTTTGATGCATTTTTCAATGGCTTCGGTGGTGCCCAAGGCGGACAACAGCAACAAGCTCGCCGTCGCAACGGCCCAGCGCGTGGCGAAGATTTGCGACTCGATCTCAAACTAGATTTTCACGAAGCCATCTTCGGCGGCGAAAAAGAAATTCGGATTCCGCACCTCGAATCCTGCAATCCTTGTAAAAGTACGGGTGCAAAACCAGGCTCTCAACCCCAAACCTGCGGCACCTGTGGCGGTGCTGGACAAGTGCGCCGGAATACCCGCACTCCTTTTGGTAACTTTACTCAAGTATCTGTCTGTCCGACCTGTAGTGGTGAAGGTCAGGTAATTGAAGATAAATGCGAGGTCTGTAATGGAGCCGGACGCAGACAGGAAACCAAAAAACTCAAAATCACGATTCCGAAAGGAGTCGATAATGGCACTAAACTACGCATCGGGAAAGAAGGTGATGCCGGATTACGCAGCGGGCCTCCAGGCGATCTCTATGTCTATCTACATGTCGAAGAAGATGCCGAATTTCGCCGTGAGGGAATTAATATTCTCTCACAAGTGAAGATTAGTTATCTTCAGGCAATTCTGGGTAGTCATATCCAAATCAACACTGTAGATGGCCCGACAGAGTTGAATATCCCCGCAGGTATTCAGCCGAATACAGTACTAAAACTAGAACACAAAGGAGTACCCCGCTTAGGTAACGATATCAGTCGTGGCGATCATTTACTCACGCTCCAGATTGATATCCCTGGTAAAGTTAGCTCCGAAGAACGCGATCTCCTCGAAAAACTCGCCAAGATTCGTGGTGATAAAGTCGGTAAGGGGGGAATTGGTAGTATTTTTGGAAATGTGTTTAAGTAAGGGGTGATATGGGAGATGGGAGATAAGAAGTGGTTGAGTAGAAAAAGATCTATGCAATCATTCCGTTACTCTTCGTTTCCTATCTCCTGACTGTACTAACATCCCATCTCCCATCTTCCCTCTCCCCTCTCCTCATGACTCAACTAGACTTACGTGGAACACCTTGTCCGATTAACTTTGTGCGGACAAAGATGAAGCTCGAACAGATGGAAGCTGGCGAATTGTTAGAAGTTTGGCTCGATGCTGGTGAACCGATCGAACAAGTACCCGATAGTCTTAAAATGGCAGGATATGGAATCGAGCAACTGATTGAGTGTGAAGACTTTTTCAAGCTTCAAGTCCGCAATCAATTTGCCTAGTACAATCGCCTGAACCCTACATGGTGGTCGATATCCACCCTGCTGTGACTATTGGACTTCATTTTAAGTTGCTTTACCCCCCAACCCCCCTTATAAAGCGGATGCGCGCTCCTCGGGTTTCCCGATGGTTTAGCGCACCAAGCAGGGGGGCTTTACTCCCTCCCCTTTATAAGGGGAGGGTTGGAGTGGGGTAAATATCTACGCAGCATCTCCCCTCCCCCCTCCCCCCTCCCCCTCTCCATGAAATTTGTCTGTACTCAGCACGATCTCAATATCAACCTCGCATTAGTCAGCCGTGCTGTTTCCACACGTCCAACACATCCCGTTTTAGCGAATATCAAAATCGAAGCCACCTCAAATCCAGATTTAATTCGGTTGACAGGATTCGATTTGAGTTTGGGAATTCAGACTAGTTTTATGGCTCAGGTGGACGATGAGGGTACACTAACCCTCCCTGCCAAATTGCTCAATGATATCGTCGCCAAATTACCCAGCGGCGAAATTACCCTCGATGATGAAGCAGGGGAAAATCTGATTACAATTACATCTGCTTCTGGTCGTTATCAGGTGCGGGGGATGAGTGCGGAAGAATTTCCCGAACTCCCATCCATCGAAGAAGGCGAAACTAATCAACTGTCTGCCGCAGCATTCATTGATGGCTTAAAGGGGTCTCTCGTCGCCTGTAGCCAGGACGAAAGCAAACAAGTATTAACTGGGGTCTATCTCAAGGTCGAGCCAGACAGACTGGAATTTGCCGCCACAGACGGACATCGCTTGGGAATTGTCGAAGTATATCCAACCGAAACCGAGACACCCGAACTCGCTTCAGAAGAACAAGCATCAAGCGCGAGTAAAGGATCGTTTGAAGTCACTGTTCCGGCGAAGGCTTTGCGCGAACTGGAGAAGATGCTAGGATCTGGGCAAGAAGGTGATAAATTGGCGGTGCAATTAGAACAGGGACAAGTAGTCTTTGGTTGGGGCGAACGGAAATTAACGACTCGGACATTGGAAGGAAAATACCCCGATTATCGATTACTAATCCCCAAACAATTTCAACGTCAAATTACACTCGATCGCAAACAACTATTGACTGCACTAGAACGGATTGCGGTATTATCAGATCAAACCAATCTAGTTAAATTTAGCATTAATAGCGAAACTCAATCGATCGATATTTCTGTCGATAGTCAAGATCGCGGTAGTGGCAGAGAATCTCTCACAGCTCAGATTTCTGGCGAGCAGTTAGATATTGCTTTTAATATCAAATATCTCATGGATGGCTTGAAAACCCTACCAACCCAGGAAATCACCATCAGTCTCAATGGTCCCCTCGAACCAGTGATCCTCACTCCTCTAGGTGGCGTGAAAATGACTTACCTAGTTATGCCAGTTCAATTACGTAACTAGACATCTAGCAATAAGTAATAAGTAATAAGTTTTTAGCTATCAACTATCAACTATCAAGACCGACTTTGATTTGAATTTTTGGGCCTGACGTTGCTAGCCGAAAAATCATCCCTTCGGTTAGATTCATCGTCTTAATTGCTTCACCACTAATGTACGTTCCATTCGTACTGATATTCACCAATTGCCAACCCTCAACTTCACTCCAGCGGATTTCGGCGTGATGTCGAGAAACAACGGCACTGAATAAAACCACATGGTTATCGGTAGCTCGTCCGATCCGAATAATGTCTTCAGATATGAATGTCCAATTCTGCACGGGAATTGAATTAACTAAGTTTAATACGATCGCAGATGACATTTAGTAGTGCTTGGTGAGAATTATTGGAAAATAAAAGTTACTAAATCTCCCTTGCCTAAACCGATTCGATCGCCAGAACGCAATAAATGACGATTACCTTTTGGTAAGATATTGTGGTTGATATAAGTGCCATTAGCACTACCAACATCCTCAATATAGTAGCTTTCTTCCTCCAAGCGGATATTTGCATGGATTCTGGATACCACTTCTGCACAGGGGAAACCCGACACATCAATATCAGGCGGTATTTGGTCGTTAGGTTTGCCCAAATGAACTACTGGCAGATGCGGCGGAATTTCTAGACTTGTATTTGTTTGCAGGTGGAGCAATTGACGCGCAGCGACTTGGAGTCGGGTGCTGACAGGGGCTGAAGCAACTTCAACTTCTGGCACTGGCAATGCTGTGACGGGGAATGGCTCCACAGGTAATGGTACCTCAACTTCTGCAACGATCGGCAAAGTAGCCGGATCTGGCTCGGTGACAGCAACCGTAACTACTTCTTCTGAAACAACAACCGGATCATCAGCTTCAGGAATGGTCAGAACTGTTGGCGGTAAGCCAAGACTAGCTGCTGCTGGTATAGAGATAGCAGGTGGCGGCAACAGAATGGGAGAATTAGATGCTGATTTCAGGTCATGACCACACTGACCACAGAACGTAGCATCGATTTGGACCGATGCCCCACAGGTTGGGCAAGCTTTTGTAGCTGGCAAGGCTGTATAGCAAGCTTCGCAGTTCGTTGCTCCTTCGGGATTTCCATGTTTACAGTTCGGACAGACTACCATAAAAAAGTTGAATTTTAAGTTTTAGTGACTTAGCCGATCTCAATTTTATCAGAGTTATGGGTGGCGAATGGATCTTTTGGACTGTCCTGGCAATTTTTGCTATACTAGTATGGAAAGACTATCTCTTATTGATAAGTAACTATGTCAGATCTAGATCGCGGTATCATGAAATTTAAAGGAGCGGATACTCCAATTGCGATCGGCATCTCTGCTACGATCATTCTAGGTGGAATCTTATTCCTTGTCGTCTGGGCGATGAAAAATGCCTACGTAGTCTAGCGGACTAATTTTCACAAGCGATTGATCAAGGGTGCTCTCAACCCAAATTAATAATTATTAATTATTAATTAATTTAATTTAATGCCGATTCATTCTCTACCTATCGATGTAATTCATCTGATTGCTGCGGGAGAAGTCATTGACTCTTTCGCGGCTGTGGCCAGAGAACTATGCGAAAATGCGATCGATGCTGGAGCTTCAAGAGTTACGGTTTCGCTATTTCCCGATCGGTGGCGGATTCAGGTAGCCGATAATGGGATTGGGATCGAACTTGCCGATCTTCAGATCGCGGCTACGGCTCACAGTACTAGTAAAATTGACGATCGAGACGATTTATTTCACATTACCAGTCTAGGTTTTCGCGGTGAGGCTCTCCATAGTCTGGCTCAACTTGCCGATCTCGAAATTTATAGTCGTCCCCGCCATAGTTGCGATGGTTGGCATTTAGTATACAACCATCAGGGCGAGGTTTTGCGGCAACAGGAAATCGCGATCGCCCCTGGTACGATCATTAATGTCGAAAATCTCTTCGGAGAATGGGAAGCTAGACGCGAAGGTTTACCCAATCTCAATCAACAATTGCGCCAAGTTCAGACAATAATTCACCATCTGGCTCTGTGTTATCCCCATGTCAGTTGGACGATAGAACAACAAAATCGCCCCTGGTTTCAGATCGTTGCGAGTAAAACAAGTCAGCAAATTATCCCGCAATTATTACCGAAAGTTAGAGTACACGATCTTCAGTATGTAGAGCTGAATATTTTGGGTGGGGAATTGGGAGACTGGGAGAGGGTGAGAGGGGAGGAAGAGTCCAAAATTCAGTTAACTTTAGGACTACCCGATCGCTGTCACCGTCATCGATTAGACTGGGTGAAAGTCGCTGTCAATGGACGAATTGTCAGAGCACCAGAATTGGAACAAACGATCGTCAGTGGATTAGCTAGAACATTACCACGCGATCGATATCCGATCTGTTTTGTCCATCTCCAAATTCCGCCCCACTATATCGATTGGAATCGTCATCCCGCGAAAGTAGAGATTTACCTTCAACAGATAGAACATTGGCAGTCTCAGGTATTGAAAGCACTCGATCGAGCATTGAATCTCGATGTTGAAAATATTGATGATCATACCACTCAAACCAGCCGAATTGGTAAATTGTTGGCAGTCGCCGAACAACAGGGTGTTTATAGTATTCCCAATCGTTCGATTTCTAGTCATGATGAGAATGGATTAGGATTACTCGAACTTCGCGCAGTTGGACAGGTGCTAAATACCTACATCGTCGCCGAACATGCCGACGGATTGTGGTTAGTCGAACAGCATATCGCTCACGAGCGGGTGCTATACGAGCAAATAACCGCTGCTTGGCAGCTTTTACCCCTAGAGCCGCCAATCATTATTTCTCACCTGTCAGAGCGGCAAATAGAACAGCTACAGGAGATCGGGCTAACTATCGATCCCTTTGGTGAGGGCTTGTCGGCAATTCGGACGGCTCCAGCCCCATTATTGATGCGGGAAGATCTGGCAGCGGCGATTACCGAACTCAGCCTGGGCGGAGATTTACAAGCCGCACAAGTTGCAGTGGCTTGTCGCTGCGCGATTCGGAATGGGACACTCCTGAGTTTACCCGAAATGCAAAGTTTACTCGATCGCTGGCAACGTACTCGCAATCCTCGGACATGCCCTCATGGTAGACCGATTTATCTCTCTTTCAAAGAAAGTAGTCTAGCTCGATCGTTCCGTCGTCATTGGGTGATTGGTAAAAGCCACGGAATCTAAAACCCTTACCGGAGAGTTTGATAGGGCGGTTCGATCGTGGCAAATTGCTCAAAAGTTAGATCCCAAAAATACGTTGGTATCGAATTATTTAGAGATGTTCGATCGGATTGGTATCAGCGATTGAAATCATGGACACTGCTCCAAGTATAAAACAAATAACTGATTTCGATCGCAGTCCCTAAAATCATCCCAATTGCTGCTGAAATCGCGCCATTTTGACCTAATTGTGAGGCTAAATACGCCGTAGCTAACATCATAATTGCACCTACCCAAGCGGCTTGATTTACCCCCCAGGTGCGTCCTTCACTGACTAAAAAACCTTGGAGCGCATTTTGGACAGATACGAGTAACGGTATGATCGTGCAGATTAATAATACCGGACGAACTCGATCGATTAAGTCTCGATCGCTACCGATAAAATAACTAATTGCCTGTTCGCTCATCGGCGTTCCACTGAGGGATAATAGAATTAACGAACAGAAAATTCCGACACTAATTGCAAAAGTAATTAGGGATCGATCGGGCATGAACTTCCGATTGCGAATGATGATTTGCTGTACCATCCGCGTCGAATTAGCGATAACTAATACTAAACCCCACGCAGCCGGCCAAGCAGCTAAGGCAATATTACCATCATTCGATCGCGCGACAATACCTACCAGAGCCGCTCTCGCGCCCCATCCCAGCATCATAGTACCGCCCAATGGCGCGTAAAATTTCCAGACTCCAGCGATATCTTGAGGTAATTCGGGGGTGGATACTAGCTCCGGTGGTTTCGTCGCTCCCAACTTTTGCGCCAGATAGGTGACAGCCACAGCTTCGGCAATTACGCCCCAAACTAAACTCATCCCCGCGACTACCGCACCATTCGCCTTGAGCATAAATCCACCAGCGAGAATGCCACCGACAACCAAGAGCCGAATGATCCCCGCCTGCGCGACAGCATTACTGTGTCCGCAATGAATTAATAAAGCTTGAAAATATCTGCGCCAACCGATCGCAAATGGCCATAAAATAACGATAGAGAGTGTCGATCGAATTGTACTTGTCAAACTAGGCGAAACACCCAACCATCCTTCTCCAACGATCGCAAAAATAAACGGCAAAGTTGTCATTGCAAGTAATAAACTCATCACGCCACTGGCAATTAAGGCAAACTTCCATAGTGCCTGACGGGATACTTGAGTCGGTGCAAGTGCATTACTCGCATGAAGCAACATAATAATCGGACTTTCACAAAAAATCGCGATCGTTTTGGCTACGCCGACGGCGGCGATATTAGTCCGCGCATCGGGTAAGTGTGCGAGAGTAGTAGTAGTTAAAGGATCCCCCAATGCCATCGATACATCGGACAAAGATAGGGGAATAAACTGTTGCCAGAGCTTGACTAAATTGCGATCAAGAGACATTATTTAGATGAAGAGATCTTATTAGTCTATCAACAATCGATCGACTAATCAGTGTCACTAACCTAAATAACTAAATTCCCTCAAAACTATCGATCGAAACTAAAGCGACCATCAATTTTTTCGCCACCAATTATTGCGGCGATCTTTACTTGATATTTACCTGTTGCCTTTTCGCCTAATGCGGCAGCATAATGCTTGCCACTAGCATCGTAGCTAAATGGCAGAGTTTTTTGCTTGCCATCTGGAGATTGGATATCCGCAGTCACTTTGGCATTTGGCACAGTTTCATGTTTGTCCCCTTGCAGGATATAAAAATCTAAGTGGGTACTATCGCCTTCTTTCTCTGGAACTAGCTCTAAATGATATTTGCCAGATTCTACCACCTGTCCACCTTTTCTCGGAGCCATATGCGATTTTTCCATCCCATCTCCAGTCATTGGCTTAGTTCCTGTTGCTGGAGCTGATTTCTCTGCTGAGGGCGCAGAGGTGGTACTAGCTAAATCGCTAGTTTTGCCCCCTTTGCTACAGGCTCCTAGTAGTAACAATCCAGCACCCACTAAAACAATAATTCCTGAATTAAAAGGTCTCACTTTTTGCACTCCTAAATAAAATTGTTTGAACTATCAATAATTTTGACATCAATAAAATACATAGAGATCATTGCTCATGTATTTTAACTTCCATAATAAAAATTAATCCGATCGAGGGAAATATGCCGAGCCAAGAAAATTAGTTGTCCCGTCTGTAGTTTTACCATAAAGGTAGTATGTAGACGATCCCATCAACATATTTCTCTGCACACCGTTCAGATCAATTTTCAATTTAGTATTGGAAGAGATTGGTCGATCAAAGTCGATTTGAAGCCGCTGTCCTTGACGAGAAATCAGGGTAGAAACAATGCGATCTCGATCTGTCACTTCAACTTTACTGGTTTGAAAATCAAAGCTTTCAGGAATGTCGATCAATAGCTGTGTTAATGCCTGTCCTCCTTGAGGCACGTGAATCTGAACCGTCTGACGAACAGTTGCCCATCGGGTGTTGGGAAACTCCAGTTGGCTATCGACATGAGGTGAAGTAGCAGTAGTCTCGTGAGCACTGGTATAGTTGCCACTATTAAATGCTATAGTTACGAGACTCCAGGTAGCGATAAACAGCAATATTTTGTTCATTACGTTAACTCTCCTAACTCCATCATAACCACTATAAATCTTGATGATGAAAACCAGATGAAATATCGATTAAAACTTGATTTTAAAATACCTAATTAATCTACGATTGACTCAATGATCGGATTGTGAGTTGGAACGAGTTTTTTCTTGACCATAAATCTGCCAAACAGTGAATATAACGCAGGTAAAACCAGCAATGTTAGCGCAGTCGAAGTCACCAACCCACCCAACACCACCACCGCCAACGGCTGCAAAATCTCCTTACCCGCACCAGAGCCAATTACTAGCGGTACCATCCCCAGAGCTGAGGCTAGAGCAGTGAGCAGAATCGCCACCAACCGCTCCATCGAGCCTTCGACAATTACCTGTCTGAGCGGTAATCCTTCAGCGAGTCGATTGTTATAGTTATCGACTAGCAATAACCCATTTCTAGTAGCAACGCCAAACAGGGTAATAAAGCCCACCATCGAAGCAACAGAGATAATCCCGCCACTACTCGCAACAGCAATCACCCCACCAATCAGGGCGAGTGGGAGATTGATCATAATCATCAGTGTGGCGGGAATAGACTTGACGGCAAAATAGATCAGAATTCCGATCGCGATTAATGAAAATGCTCCAGCTACAATTAGAGTCTGAGTGGCTTGCTCTTGGGCTTGAAATTGTCCGCCGAATTGGATGTAATAGCCGCTAGGAAGGGTGATGGTTTTGACTTTCGATCTCACATCAGCAATTACCGATCCCAAGTCTCTCCCGCTGACGTTGGCGGAGACAATAATCAGCCTTGATACGTTCTCGCGATTAATCGTACTCGGTCCACTCCCATATTCTACCTTAGCGACTTGCACCAGTGGTATTTTTTGACCGCCAGGAATATCGATGAGTAAATTACCTAATACGTCCAAATTGTTGCGATATTTTGCTTCGAGCCAGACAACTAAATTAAATGTCTGCTGCTTTTCCAAGACTTGGGAAACAGTGCGCCCGTTGAGACTAGTCTCGATCGTTTCAGCTAATTCACCGATACTCAAACCATACCGTGCGGCGGCAGATCGATCGAATTTAATTTCCACTTGTTTGACGGGAATTTGCGGTTCGAGTTGTAAATCGACAATGCCAGAAATACCACCCATTGCGGCTTGAACTTGTTGCCCGATTTTACGAAGTTCGGGTAATTCGGGACCATATATTTTAACTGCTATCGCACTTCGCACCCCTGATAAAATTTCATCCATCCGGTGCGAGATAAAACCGCCGATATTAGTCGCAACTCCAGGTAATTTATTAAGTTCCGTTCTGAGACTTGCGATCGTTTTCTCTCGATCTTTATCGCCTTCCTCACTAATTTGGACATCCAATTCTCCCGAATTTACCCCCGCGACATCCGCATCACCTTGAGCAAATCCCGCCCGAAATTGGATCGCATCAAATCGTTTATCATCTTTGAATGCAGCCATCACAGCTAGAGCAGCTTGATTGGTAGATTCTAATGATTGTCCAGGATAAAGTGTCATTGCATTGACTAGCGATCGATCCTGAAATTCTGGTAAAAAAACCTTCCCCAATCCAGGTAAAATTACCATTGCAGCGACGAATCCAGTCAGTGATATACCCAGGATGATTTTCGGAAATTTCATCGCTAATAACAGCAATGGTTGATAAATATGACGAACCATTTTCTCGACAAAAGTTTCCGAACTAGGTAACTTCTGATTCGCCAATAGCAACGCACAAAGTGCAGGGGTAAGCGTCAAGGCAACTAAAGTAGAAGCCAAAATCGAGAGTAAATAAGCCATCCCCATCGGTGTAAAAATTCGTCCTTCCACACCTGAAAGTACGAAAATAGGCGCAAAGACAACCGCGATAATTACCGTTGAAAATAACACACTAACTCGAACTTCTACCGAACCATCAAATACGACTTGTAAAGGTGATTTAGGATTGTCCGCAGCCTGATTTTCTCGCAGCCTGCGATAAACATTTTCCATATCAACGATCGCATCATCGACTACAGATCCGATCGCTACTACTAATCCACCCAAAGTCATTGTATTTAAACCCTGTCCTGTCCAGTTTAGAATAATTAAGCCTAACAATAGTGATAGTGGTAAAGCACTAAGACTAATTAATACTGTCCGCCAATTCATCAGGAAAATAATCAAGATTGCCGAGACAATAATCGTCCCATCTCTGAGTGCTTCCTCGACATTATTAATCGAGGCTTCAATAAATATATTTTGGTCGAAAGTTTTAGTAAAGGTAACATCTTTAGTAAGCCCCACTTTCAACTCCACCATCGCTGCATCGACAGCTTTAACTACCGTTGGCGTATCAGCGACGGGCTGTTTAGTAACAGTCAAAATCAACGCCCGTTTACCCCGAAATAATCCATCACCCCGCCGCAGTGCTGGAGCAATTTTGACATCGGCAACTTGTTCTAATAATACTGGTGCGCCATTAATCGCTTTGATCGCAGATTTTTGGAGTTGTTCTATGGATTCTATTCTACCAATTCCCCGCACCAACATCTCTCGATCGGGTGTAGTCAAAAAACCACCTGGAACGTTAGCATTAGAATTCTGGACAGCTTTGGTAACATCCGCTACAGATACATTAAATGCTTTGAGTTTATCAGGATTAATTAATACCTGATATTGACGCTCATCACCACCATAAAGAAAGACATTACTCACACCAGGTACCGCTAACAGGCGATTGCGAATATCCCAATTCACCACCCGCCAGACTTCCATCATATCATTACCAGAAAAAGCATATTTCACCGTCCAACCTAACGGCGAACTAACAGGTAAAATCTCCAGTTGTCCAACACCCTTGGGCAAAATACTCTGCACTCGCTGAAGCCGCTCTGTTACAAGTTGACGAGCGCGATAAATATCTGTTTGGGGGCTAAATACCGCCTTAACTGAAGCAATTCCCACCGCCGAAGAAGAGCGCAGGGATTCTAAACCAGGCGTACCATTAATTGCACTCTCGATCGGGCGAGTAACTAAAGATTCTACTTCTTCGGGGGCTAAACCTGGCGCATCGGCTTGAATTTCCACCTGTGGCGGTGCAAAAGTCGGAAACACATCCAGCGGCATTTGTCCCAATATCCGCCAACCCCAGAGGCTAATTAGCAGCGATGCGATGACAATTAACCAACGTCGCTCGATCGACCATTTTACAATTGTATTCAGCATTAGTTTACGGCAAACTTTAGCTGCCTTAGCAATGAGTTAAATAATACAGAACCATGATGAAATTCAGGTGAAATTTATAATCCTTGTCACCGCAATAGTTTTACGATTCTAAACTGCCCTTTCTAGATTAAAATAACAGCACTGATTCACGAAACTTATGTCACAATTCCCCCACGATCAGGAACTGTTTTTAAGCATTTTTCTTACCGTCAGGATATAAATACAGGTAAAGAATTGACTATCGATCGATCCTTACAGATTCAGATTTAGATTCCGAATGTACACGATCGACATTAGCTTGCTCTAACACTAAAATCTCGGCGGCTGGTAAATCTCGAACTTCCGCTGCTGGCTCGACAAAATCGACAATACTAGTGGTGACTTGATTACTTCTACGCCCCAACCAATAAGCACCACCGCCCAGAATACCAACGGCTGGAATTGAGCACCAGATTAAGTAAGGTGGTATTTGACTGACAGGTGTTTGACTAGCAACCGCAGGCTTGATATCTCCATGTGTACTGGCTGGCTGCTTTTTCAGGGATTGAGCGTAGAGTTGGGGTGCGCGTTGACTGACGACTAAATCGCCTGAAAATAATCCGGTTTTGACTTCGACTAAATCGCCGACGGTTTGTCCGAGAGTGATGGTAATGGGTTGATAGCTGTCGCCACTTTGGACATAGACTAGCTGCTCTTTTTCGTTCTCTACTACTGCGCTGGCGGGAATTACGACTACGGGAGAGGTGATTTGACTGGTGGCTAGTTGGATTTGGGCGAAGGTTCCGGCTTTGAGCAATCCTTCGCGGTTGTCTAAGATTGCTTGGACGGGGACGATACGGCTCTGAGGGTCTACTAATGTGCCGATCCGAGATATTTGACCTGAGAAGGATTTGGGGAGGTTTCCAGGCACTTTTACGGCAACTCGCTGACCAATTTTGATTCGTGCTAAGTCGCGTTCGTAGATATTGGCGGTGACTAATACTTGGCGATCGTCGATGAGCGTCATTAATTTAGCTCCCGCGTCGGCAACGGATTGTCCGATCGTAATTTCTTTATCTGTGATCGTACCATCGATCGGGGCGGTAATAGTGACTATTCCTTCGGCATTGGCGCGATTGCCTAGTTGTCCTAGTCGCCCTTGATAATTGGCATCGCTTAGTTTGAGACGGGTTGTGGCGGCGGTGACGGCGGCGTGAGATTTTTGGACTTGGGCGTTGGCTTCGACTACAGATTTTTGGTTGGTGGCTTTGGCTAATTGTCCGGTGGCTTCGGCTACCTGTTTTTCGGCATCCCGCAATTCGCGTAGGGGTAAGTCAGTTTCGGCTTTGCGGAGTTCGGTTTCGGCTTGCAATACTCCTGGTTGGCTTTGGGCTTTGATTAACTGGGTGCGTGCTTCGGCAAGTTTTGCCTGAGATTCTAAGGCTTGACGGTGAGAAACTGCGCCGCTATTGGCTAATTCGAGATCTTTTTGATACCGCTCTTGGGCTAATTGTAATTCGGTTTGACTCGATCGAATCTCGGCAGTGGCGATTTGTTTTTGCTGTTGGTAGCTATTTTTGGCGGCGCGAATTAATGAGCCATTTTTGACGAGTTGTTGCTCTCGCGCTAGTCTAGATTTCGCTGCGGTTAATTGACTTCGCGCCTGATTTGTTTCGGCGGTGGCGATTTCGACGATCTTACCATAGCTCTCTTGGGCGAGAGTCCGATCGGTTTGAGCCTGTTGGATTAGAGCGAGTGCTTCGGCGCGCTTTTCCAGGGAATTTACCCGCAGTTCATTTAATTCGGGGCTAGACATCCGCGCTAGTATTTGCCCTGCTTTTACTCTCGCTCCAGGTTGGACTAAAAGCTGAATCAGCTTACCCTTAATTGGGGCGGTAACTTCGACTTTTTTACTCGGTAATAATTCGATTTGCCCAGTCGCCGCAATTTCGACATTCAAACTTTGTTTTTTCGCCGCAATTACTTGCACGCCAATTTGTTTCCCTGTGGCGGAGTCAATCTGGACATTTTGATTTGTCGCACCATCTTGATGCGAAAATTCATTTCCATGTCCAGCATGAGCGGATGCTAACGTAGATAATATTAGAACCGATAGCGGTAATAATATCCAGCTTAAGTATTGAACAGATATTGCCGCACCGATCGATCGATCTAGATCCCTGGCAAGATATGGTGGTGAAACAGTGCGATATTTTGGATCTATAATCATAGCTGCCAGTTAACTAAGTCCTTATATTATTCCCAGTCTGGCAGTCAGAGATGAAAACTAGATGAAATTCGGATAAAATTTATCTCTATATATGGGTGTAAAATTTAGGGTAGGGGCAATTCATGAATTGCCCCTACCCTGAACTCCAGGACAATCTCTGAACTTAAATCATCCTTTAATTTGACGTTGCTGAATTTTTTACAATTATTTAGCCACAGCCCATTCTTTCTGCCACTTAGTCATCATATCGATTTCTACCTGTTGAGATTTAATGATATTCTGAGCGAATTTCTTCATCTGTGGGCGTTTGGATTTGAGTAATAAATCCTGAGCCATTGTCACCGCACCTTGATGATGGGGAATCATACTATCGAGAAATCTGACATCAAATCCAGCATCTGCTTTACCTAATGACATCCTCATCATCATTGACTGTTTATGGGCTGGTGTCATTGCCATTTCATGATTCATTTCAGCGTGCCACATGATGGGTGTTGCGGATGCTTTTGGATACCATTGTTTGCGCCACAGTTTCATTTGGGCGATGTCTTTTTTCTGATCTATGAGAATACCTTGAGCTAGCTTAATTAGTTCTGGACGTTTGGACTTTTGCAATACTTCCTGAGCCATTACCAAGGCACCTTGATGATGGGGAATCATACTATCGAGAAACCGCAGATCGTAGTTAGCATTAGCAGGCCCGACATCCATGCTATGATTCATCATGCCCCCATGATTCATCCCTTCATGATTTTGCGCGAGGTTTGAATTTTGATGATGTTGAGTTGTTAAATTAGCTATAGCTAAAGAGCTAATACCGAGAGTTCCCACTATCATAGCGATCGGGGTAAGTAATCGAACTTTAGGATGCATAATATTATTGCTAATTTTTAGATTATCTCTATCTTAGTTAAATGAGATGAAATTAGGATGAAATTAGTTCCGTTGAAAGTTCATGTCAATTTCATCTAGGCAAGGGATGATAATTAATGATGAAAATTTTACTGATCGAAGACGAACCAGATTTAGGTAGTATTATCCAAAAAAGTCTCTCGCATCATCAATATGTTGTAGATTGGGCGATGGATGGTAAAGCCGGATGGGAATATTTGACTGTCGAACGAGATATGTATTCCCTAGCCATTATTGATTGGATGTTGCCAAAAATATCTGGGGTCGAACTTTGCCAAAGATTACGTGCAGAAAAGCACAGTTTACCCATCTTAATGTTGACCGCACGAGATCGAATGGAGGATAAAATTACCGGATTGGATGCTGGCGCGGATGACTATCTCGTCAAACCATTTGGGATGGAAGAATTACTCGCCAGACTTCGCGCTCTTCACCGTCGCGCTCCGACATTTCAAGCAGAGCGATTGCAAGTAGGAAATCTGCGATTGGACTATGGTAATAATGCTGTTACTATTATTAGTTCAGCAGCAATAGAACAATCTGTAACTTTGACGGCGAAAGAGTTTCAACTATTAGAATATCTGATGCAACATCCAGATCTAACGCTTACCCACGAACAGATTCGCAATCGAATTTGGGCATTTGATTCTGAGTCAGCAAGTAATGTTGTTGCGGCTCAAATTCGATTGTTGCGGAAGAAGTTAGCTGAATTCGATCGCGATGATGCAATCGAAACCATCCGTGGATTTGGTTATAGATTAAATGCAGCCAATTTATACTCCAAAAGTAGCTCGTCTTTACTTCCCTTCACTCTTCATCCAACTGTGCAAAATCTAGTGTGGGAAAACGTTACAGGGGTGCTTGTCACCCCTTCAGGTCCCTTCCCCTGTATACACAAGTCTGTTGGAGATGATGCGCAGATCGCCACCCCACCCCAGCCATCCCCTTAAAAATGGGAGGGAGTAAAGTCCACCTTTAAAAGAAGTCTAGCCGACACGGTAGCTAACAACACCAGGGATGTTGCCTCTGGTGCAAGATGTAAATTTGTATACTTTCCGTAACGATTGTCGGCAGTCGATCGCCTGAATATGATAGGTTTCTAGATAGTTAAATCAATTTAACCTTAATTAAAATTTCACATGACAGCTTTCTCCACCGACACCAAGTTTCTACCCCCTGCTGATGCAAAAAGTCGGATTACACAGTTCATGCGGGAATTTCAGGATAGTGTCTGTCAAGGCTTAGAAGCAGTTGATGGCGGTGGTAAGTTTCAAGAAGAAAGCTGGGAACGTCCCGAAGGCGGTGGCGGTCGATCGAGAGTAATGAAAGAAGGTAATGTATTTGAACAAGGTGGCGTAAACTTTTCGGAAGTTTGGGGCGATCATTTGCCACCTTCGATTTTAAGTCAACGTCCCGATGCGGCTGGACATCGGTGGTTTGCAACAGGTACCTCGATGGTGCTGCACCCACGTAATCCTTATATCCCGACAGTTCATTTGAACTATCGTTACTTTGAAGCTGGCCCCGTTTGGTGGTTTGGCGGCGGTTTGGATCTTACTCCCTACTATCCATTCGCAGAAGATGCCAGTCATCTCCACAATACGCTCAAAGGAGCTTGCGACAAACACAGCCCCGATTTATACCCGACTTTTAAGCTCTGGTGCGATGAATATTTCTATCTCAAACACCGCGACGAGACTCGTGGCGTGGGTGGAATCTTCTTTGACTATCAAGATGGTCAAGGCGCATTATATCGCGGCCCTGACCCCCAAGGCCCTGCGGCTCAATATAGCGACTCGATTGGTGTTCCGGCAGCACGTACGTGGTCAGAATTATTCGCTATCTCTCAAGACTGCGCTAACAGCTTCTTGCCAGCGTATGTGCCAATTGTAGAACGCCGCCGCGATACTGAGTATGGCGAACGAGAACGGAATTTCCAATTATACCGACGCGGACGCTATGTTGAGTTTAATCTAGTCTACGATCGCGGTACCATTTTCGGACTCCAGACGAATGGACGCACTGAATCGATCTTGATGTCTTTACCACCCCTCGTGCGTTGGGAATACGGCTATCAACCCGAACCCAATTCACCCGAAGCTGAACTTTACAATGTCTTTCTCAAACCTCAAGATTGGGCTAATTGGAAACCTTAGATAGTCGGCAGAGAGGGGACTGGGTGACTGGGTGACTGGGTGACTAGAAATCTTTGCTAACTATTCACTATTCACTAAACCACTAACTAAATTGCCGATTTAAACCAACCACGTTTCCAGAAGAAAAACACTAAACTACCTCCAATCGTAAACATTAGAGCTAGACAAAACGGATAGCCCCAATACCAACCGAGTTCGGGCATATTGAGCGGTGATTTTTCGGGACTAAAATTCATGCCATACACTCCAGCGATGAATGTCAGTGGAATAAAAATAGCGGAAACAACAGTCAGTAATTTCATCACCTCATTCATTTTATTGCTAACCACAGAAAGATAAACATCCATCAGTCCTGTCGCTAGTTCTCGATAAGTTTCGACCATATCCATCACTTGAATAGTATGGTCATAGCAGTCGCGTAAATAGACCTGAACCTCCGCACTAATCAAATCACTACCATCGCGAATCAGTGAATTAATCGCATCTCTGAGCGGCCAAATTGCTCGTCTGAGGATCAGTAGCTCACGCCGAATTTTGTGAATTTTTGAGAGGGTAGATCGATCGGGTTGAGTCATCACCTCATCTTCTAATTCTTCAATTAATTCGCCATAATATTCCAAGACTGGAAAAAAGCCATCGACGATCGCATCCACTAAGCAGTAAGCTAAATAGTCAGCACCTTGCTTCCGAATAATTCCTCGATCAATCTCAATTCGCTGTCGGACTCCATGAAAACAATCTTCTTCTGGCTCTTCCTGAACTGTCAGTAGATAGTTTTTACCTAATACCAAACTCACTTGTTCTTTGCTAAATCCATTGCCATTTGGATTTAAAACTACCATGATTGCAATAATTAATAACTGATCTTGATAATGCTCGATCTTCGGACGCTGAGGAACATTAACAATATCTTCTACCAACAATCGATGGAGATTAAAAATCGGACTTAAAGCTGCCCAAGTAGCTGTATTTCCTAAACCTAAAACATCAACCCAAGAGACAGTATGCGTCTCCAAATATTCATGGAGCAACTCTGGATCTGATACAGAAATTCGGGTAGATCGATCGCGATCGTAATCAATTAAAACTAGATCCGCTGGCTGGGCATCCGCGCTAATATTTAATTGTCCTGGCGTAGTCCCAGGTCGATCGTAAAAATATCCCAACTTAGACTTTTCAGGTGATCGATAAGTAGTGGGAAAAGAGTCTGAATTTGGCATAATTAAAGAGCGTGCAAAATTGTTGAGAGCGATCTATGAATCCATTCACACTTAAACTCTGAATCCGATCGATCGACTACTATGTGAATATATATTGGTGATATCTAAAAGCTGTGCGATCAAGATCGGACTGACATATTATCTCACATTCACAGATCCTCACAACTTATAAATGCATGGAAAATAGCTCCAATCTTTGGTGGATTTATGCTTTACTTTCAGCTTTTTTTGCGGCTTTAACCACCATTTTTGCCAAAATTGGAATCGAAAATATCGATGCAAATTTAGCTACCGCTGTGCGCACGGTGGTAATTGTGCTGATGGCATGGGGGATAGTATTATCACAGGGCAATATCAACCAGCTCACCACCATTTCCTCCCGCACGCTGATTTTCTTAGTCATTTCAGGAATTGCGACTGGCTGCTCGTGGATTTTTTACTTCCAAGCATTGCAGCTAGGTAAAGCCGCTCAGGTAGCTCCAATTGATAAAGCTAGCGTGGTAATGGTAATCTTATTCTCAGCGATCTTTCTCCACGAACCACTCACGCTCAAAGTCATTTTCGGTGGTTTACTGATTGTCATCGGTACTTTTGTCTTGGTTTTGTAATGTCTCGCTCCAAAAATGAATAAAAATACAAAAGTAGCATTACTAATGCTACCACTAACTATTTATATGCTGACTTGTTACTATTATTCAACTAATTTGAGTAGTGAAGCAACATTAAGCAATCAAAAACTTGCCCTTTGTGCGGCTTCCATATTATGCAATTTCTATGTTTTATATTATCACTATACTAATCCACCTCATCCTAAATTTTTAATGCTTCCCACTCGAAAATTCTCGATTCGAGTGCATACTATTTCAGGAACGATCGAGTTAGTCTGCGGTATCATTGCTTTTTTTAGTAGCGATCCAGCTATTTGGGCAATTATCATGGCATCATCGGCAATAATTGGTCACGTTACTTCATCAAGCTATCAAACCCCAATTGTCTTTGGTGCAAAGGCAATTATGATACCATCGTACATTTTCTGTATCGGATTACATCTGTATTGTGCCGTGCAGGTACTGTTAAATCCTACCTCAATGCTATGGATATCAAACACATTTTTGGTGTTAAATGTCTATGTCTGGTGTCGAGTATTTTACGTTGTATTTTCAAGGATTGGTATTTTCAAAGAATCCCTTTATTCTAGCTCAATTTTAGTAGCTCAATTATTAATAATCCCAGCAGTTTTAGGTGGTGCTGGCAATTTAATTCTAATGTTCTTTCTACTAGGTTATGCATTTCTGTACGTTTTAATTATGCAGCCGACCCCAGGAGAGAAAATTAATTTCATTCGCGAAAGTGCTAGACAGACATTAATTAATGAACAAGCTAAAGAATTGTGGGTGAACAATTATTCAAATTCTGTGGCAGGAGCTAGCGATCGTGAAGTAGCTCAATCAGTGTTTGACCAGCTAGATACAGATGGTAATGGTTGGTTAGATAATGAAGAAGCTAAAGGCATCCTCAAACAATGGCAGGTACCAGCTAGTTTTGCTGAAGCTTTTATCTCTCAAAAAAGCCAAAATGAAGGATTTAGTTTTGAACTATTTTATGAGAATGTCTGGCAAATACCTAGTATCAAACAACGGTTAACTTCTGCTAAAATACACAGTGAGTATCTGAATAAAGATCCTAAAACAGTTAGTGATCGAGAGAAAGCTCAAATGATTTTTAGTCAATTAGATGTCGATCACAGTGGTTTTTTAGATTTCTTTGAAATTCAGACTTTACTACTAGAATGGGGATTGCCCGATCTGGAAGCAAAACAATATCTGAACCAATACGATGCTAATGGCGATAAAAAATTCTCCTTTGAAGAATTTTTTGAACATATGCGCCCGATTTGGTTATTTGCCTTTTCAAACATTCTTTATCCACGACAAAGCACAGTTTAAGTCTGATGGGGTGGTTGCATCAGTCGCATCGATTGGGTATGCTCGATCGATAAAACTGGCGTGGTAATATTACTAAAGCTTGGCTCAATAATGCTGTCAATTCTCAACCAGAATGGGTGCAAATGATCTGTGATTACCTACGGTAGGCTATTGCATTGGCGTTAGCCTGCCGTAGGCACTGCAAACGCTCCGATCGACACCACTCTATCATTAAAAATTAGTCATTTTCTTACCTATACCTCGACCTCCCAAAATCACCAATGAAGAAATTTTGACATGATGAATTCTCATTCACTTTCCACCGAAATTGTCCAACTAATTGATAAATTGCAATTGCAGCCGCATCCCGAAGGTGGCTTTTATCGTGAAACTTGGAGATCGAATCTTTGTTTACCCCAATCGATTTTACCTGCCAAATATACTGGAGATAGATCGGCTGGTACCGCAATTTTATTTCTACTGCCCACTGGTCATTTCTCGCGCTGGCATCGGGTTCGATCTGCCGAATTATGGTTTCATCAAGCCGGAGATCCACTAGAATTGGTCATGGCAGAAACTTTGGATGGAGCAACAGAAATCATCCAACTCGGTCGAGATTACGCATTCCAAGCCATTGTACCCCCCGATCGTTGGCAAAAAGCGGCACCAATTTCTGGTGCAGCAGGATATGCGCTGGTGGCTTGTGTTGTGGTGCCTGGATTTGACTTTGCCGATTTTGAGATGAGTGATGCTTAAACTAATTGTCTTAATCAATTACCCTTTCAAAATTCTCTAAAACGGTTTAAGGTGAGAAAGCTTTGTGTTCTGACAAACTGAAACGATGGCTTTCTCTGCACTGATTCGCACCCTCGAACGATCCCAATTAGCAGCGGAACTGCTTGCAAAGCTTCAACAGCAGAGGATGCTCCATCTGTGTGGATTACCGCGCTTGCCGAAGGGTTTAGTCACTTCAGCTTTGGCGCAAGGATCTGGGCAACACCTGTTAGTAGTGGCTGCCACCATTGAAGAGGCTGGCAGATGGGCGGCTCAATTAGAGGCGATGGGATGGCAATCTGTCCATTTCTATCCCACAACAGAATCATCGCCTTACGGGGTTACTAGCCGCGAATCAGAAACGATTTGGGGACAGATGCAGGGGTTGGCGGAGATGGGGCGATTGGGAGTGGGGGAGTGCGGGAGTGAGAAGGATAAAATAGCGATCGTTTGTACCATGCTAGCTCTACAGAAGCACTTGCCTTCGCCTGCGGAGTTTGCAGCGCGGTGTTTGACTTTGCGGGTGGGGGATAGTGGGGACGTGGAGCAGATTAGTACTAAGTTAGTAAATTTGGGGTACGATCGAGTCCCGCTGGTAGAAGTTGAGGGACAATGGAGTCGGCGGGGGGATATTATTGATATTTTTCCAGTGGCGGCGGAGCTGCCAGTGCGGTTGGAGTGGTTTGGTGACGATCTAGATAAGTTGCGGGAATTCGATCCGAGTACGCAACGTTCTTTGGATAAGATTGAGAGTTTGATTCTGACTCCGGTGAATTTTGCGACGATTTTTGGCGAGGATATTTCGGCGGATCGGTATTCGTTAATTGACTACTTGCCGGATAATTGTTTGGTGACGATCGATGAGTTCGATCGCTGTCGGGCGCATAACGATCGGTGGTGGGAATATACTGAGGAGGAATGGGACATATTGCCCACAGGTACTCCGATTTGGCATCAGCAGTTTAGTCATAGTATTGCTCAGATTGAGGAGCGATTTAGTTATCTGCGATTAGATGAATTGGCGGTGAGTGGTGAGGGTTTAAATTTAGCTTGTCGATCGATTCCCACGATTCCCCATCAGTTTGCCAAGATTGCGGAAACTTTGCGGGGCTATCATAAGCAAAATTATTCGAGTTGGTTGGTATCTGCCCAACCTTCGCGCTCGGCTTCGCTGCTACAGGAGCATGATTGTCCATCCCAATTTGTCCCAAATCCGCGTGATTTTCCAGCAATTGATAAGTTGCAAATTCAGCATACAGCGGTGGCGATTAAATATTCGGGTATAGCTGAATTAGAAGGATTTATTCTGCCAACTTTTCGGATGGTACTTGTCACCGACAGGGAGTTTTTTGGGCAACAATCTTTAGCTAGTTTTAGTTATGCTCGTAAACGTCGTCAAGCGATATCAAAGCAGGTAGATCCAAATAAATTGCGTCCAGGTGATTATGTGGTTCATCGCAATCATGGATTGGGTAGATTTGTGAAGTTTGAAAGTATTCAGACTGATGATACTTTGCGCGATTATTTGACGATTCAATATGCTGATGGTTCGCTCAAAGTTCCCGCAGATCAGGTGGGAGTATTATCACGGTTTAGGCAGGCAGTAGGTGCGAAACCAGAATTAAATAAACTGTCTGGGCAAGCTTGGGAAAAGACTAAGGCAAAAGTCAAGAAGTCGATTAAAAAGTTAGCATTTGACTTGTTGAAACTATATGCAGATCGATCGCTAAAAGAGGGCTTTACTTTTCCGCCCGATGCACCCTGGCAACAGGAATTAGAAGACTCATTTCGCTATCAACCAACACCCGATCAATTAAAGGCAACTCAAGATGTCAAGCGTGATATGGAAAGCGATCGACCGATGGATCGGTTGGTTTGTGGGGATGTTGGTTTTGGTAAAACAGAGGTAGCAATTAGAGCGATCTTTAAAGCTGTCACTGCGCACAAACAGGTGATTTTTCTCGCTCCGACGACAATTTTAACTCAACAGCATTATCATACTCTTCAAGAACGATTTGCGCCCTATCCAATCAATGTTGGCTTACTCAATCGGTTTCGCACAGCCGAAGAACGTAAAAATATTCTCCATCGCCTAAAAATTGGCGAATTAGACATCGTAATTGGTACTCATCAACTCTTGAGTAAAGAGCTAAAATTTAAAGAGTTAGGTTTATTAGTCATTGATGAAGAACAGCGATTTGGTGTCAATCAAAAAGAGAAGATCAAGACGCTCAAAAGTGATATTGATGTCCTCACCCTGTCCGCTACACCGATTCCACGTACCTTATATATGTCTCTTTCTGGTGTGCGCGAAATGAGTTTAATTACCACGCCACCACCATCCCGTCGTCCGATTGCTACTCATTTATCACAGTATAAAATTGATGCCGTAGCCACGGCAATTCGCCAAGAACTCGATCGCGGTGGACAGATATTTTATGTGGTGCCCAGAATCGAAGGCATCGAAGAAACTGCGGCAAAAATTCTCGAAGTAATTCCTTCCTGTCGGATCGCTATTGCCCACGGACAAATGGACGAAGCGGAATTAGAATCAACGATGTTGACGTTTAGTAATGGCGATGCCGATTTACTCGTATGTACGACAATTATCGAATCTGGTTTGGATATTCCCCGCGTAAATACAATTTTAATTGAAGATGCTCATCGGTTTGGATTGTCCCAATTGTATCAACTGCGAGGGCGCGTCGGACGAGCCGGAATTCAGGCTCATGCCTGGTTATTTTATCCCAAAGAATCAAGTCTATCCGAACAAGCTAGACAGCGGTTAAAAGCGATTAAAGAATTCACCCAATTAGGTTCTGGATATCAATTAGCCACTCGCGATATGGAGATTCGCGGAGTAGGAAATCTTTTGGGTGCCGAACAGTCGGGACAAATGGATGTAATTGGATTTGACTTATATATGGAAATGCTCCAAGAAGCAATCAAAGAAATTCGCGGACAGGAAATTCCTCAAGTCGATGATACGCAAATCGATCTCAAAGTTACGGCGATGATTCCGGCTGATTATATCGCAGATCTAGAACAAAAAATGAGTGCTTATCGATCGGTAGCTGCCGCCGATACCAAACAAGAACTTATCAATATTGCCGCTGAATGGCACGATCGATATGGTGAAATTCCTAAACCAGCACAACAATTATTCCGCATCGTCGAACTCAAACAAATTGCCAAACAACTCGGCTTTAGTCGGATTCGTCCCGATGGCAAACAGCACGTGATTTTAGAAACACCAATGGCTGAACCAGCCTGGAATTTACTAGCTGAATATCTAACCGATAGTATGCGATCGCGTTATGTTTATAGTATGGGTAAAGTCACTGCCAGAGGATTGGGTGCATTGCGTCCAAATGAGCAGGTAGAAACGCTAATTAATACTTTGAGTAAAATGGAAGGTGTGTTGAATTAATTAATAATTAATAATTATTCATTTGGTTGATAGGAGGGTGATTTGGAGTAGGGGCAATTCATGAATTGCCCCTACTCTAAATTTGAACATCGATTCTAAATTCTAAAAGCTGCCCTTGCTCACTGCCAAATTTAAGCTGCATTCCTGACTGCAATGGAAATTCTTGGGCGTGAACTTTTTGCCATTTACCATCAACATCGAGCACATAACTGCCGAAACGAGAGATATCCCGTAGATAATAAACTCCGCTGGTATCCGTCATCGATCGAGAACGATAGATAATCTCCGCATGATGTTGCGATACCCAAGATTCAACAATGCGCAGATCGTTATCGACAGATCTACCAACTCGCATTAAACCACGATCGATCCGACAATCCGGCTGATTCTCAAATCCAATCGATCGAATATATGCAGCCGGAATCAGTTGTGAAATAAATGGAATCTCCGTAATTGCTTGAGTAAGTGGACAAATTAATTCACCATTAAACTCTGGATGCATATACAGAATTGGCAGCGTCCAGGCAGGTTGATTAAACTTATATAAAATTAGCAATTGTTGTCTGGCAATCGCAACGGCTCGATCGATACTCAGCCGATCCGCTAAAGCCTGTGTAAACGTCCCAATAAAGCTCAGAGCCTCCCGATCAGCGATCGTGTCACGCATTGCCAGTACCGCTGGAACACCATGATGGAGCAACACTTCCGCCAGACTGCTACGCGGAACGGCTTGCTGTTGTTGATGATAAGGCTGCGCTCCCCAACAGGAATTAAATACGGCTAATTTGACTCGACACCGAACGAGTAATTGCGCCAATTCTGTCCCATTTATTCCCCCTAAATCATTGAGCATCAGCAATCCGCCATCGGGTGCGGGCATCCCATGTCCAGCATAAAAAAATACATTGTACTGCTGACTCTCTAGCTGGGCAATGAGCTGGGCGGGACTCGGCTGCACCAACGTATCCACCTGACAAGCGGCAGGATTGCTTTGATTGGGAGGATTAAATCCGCTGGGAATATGATTGCGCAAGGCTTGAGCGATGGTAGCTGATTCCTGCCGCAGATCGAGCTGGGGACTGTCAGGGATATTTTGACCGAGTACTAATAGGATTTTAATCGATCGATCGAGTCGTTGGATCGGCAGCGAACCGACATCGCTATTAGTCCGGCTAAATAACACCTGCGGATCGATCGAGATTGCGGGCTTGCCGAGCTGTGGTTGGACGATTTCCCAGGGTAATGAGATGGAGTCTGGATCGCGAATTTCCAACCGTAATCTTAGCGTTTTACCCTGACCGATCGCCATCCCCTGACTGTGTGCAAAAGCATTTCCCACCTGCCGCGAAAATAACCATTGCCACAAATTCAGCCCCAAGTATTGCATCAAGTTAGCACTATAGCTTTGGGCGTGAGGCGTATTTCCCGCATTAACCGCCACTAAATCTAGCACTGGAATGCTCAAATGTTGATGACAGGGCAGACAATAGGATTTACTCCCCGTACTAAAGAATTCCTGCCATCCCAGCCAAATTTGGGACAGATCGATCGTCCACCGACAATTTTCAATTACAGAACCGCCAGGATAGGGTGATTTTACCACCCACACCACATAGTTGTCTAACTCTGTTGCACCTAACTGTGCGACTGCAATATTTAGCGAAGGATATTCATCCACAATGGGATCGGGGATAGGGATTAGGCTTTGGGCGCAGTGAAATAATTGTTATTCTCCAGTGCCATTATCGGCGATTCTGTGACTAACTGGAGCCTCTTGTTATTGACGATCGATATACTCGATCGAATATCTGCAATCAATTGCCCCAAAGTCGCTATACTTGCACTGTATATTCAATCTCCAAACTATTTCTGCATTATGGGAGCGATCGAATTACTGATCCTATTGGGTTTAGGAGCAGGCGCAGCCGGATTTATTGCCAAATCCAATCGGCGCAAACGTCTGGAAGCAGCTTTTTATCAATTATTACGACAGCAAGATAGTTGTATCTCCTTGATTCAGTTGATGGCAATTTCTCAAGTCAGTAGTCAAACTGCCAAAATATTTCTTGACGAACAGATGCGTCTACTGAATGGCATTCCAGAGGTTGATGACGATGGCGACACCTTTTATCGGTTTCCCAAGTTACGGCTACCAGATTTGCTCGCTGATGATGGCTGGTAGATTAGTTGAGAGTTGAGGGTTGATAGTAAATGCTCACTGGCTAGATGCTAGGCGATTTTGATCGTGAAAATTTATCCAAGCGAATTTTCCCCTCGAATCACGGCTAAAGTGAGCCAAAGTGGTACGGACTGAAACAACGAGAATGTTGATGGTTGGGGGATTGAGAGAAAATTAAGGAATGTAATGTTTTCTACTCAGGGTCATAAATGGATACCAGATCGGGACTATGATGAGAAAAATTTGTAAAGTTTCGTAAGAAGAGAACTTTAAATATATGGCTATTCCATTATTAGAATACGCTCCTTCAACTCAGAATTCCCGCGTTAGCGGCTATGAAGTAGGTGGAGACGAGCAATCAAGAATATTTTCAACCGACAACTTGCTATCTTCTGGTCAGATCGGCGATCTGATTGAAGCAGCTTATCGTCAGGTTTTCTTCCATGCTTTTGCAGCAGATCGGGAGAAATTCTTAGAATCCCAACTCCGCAGCGGACAAATCACGGTGCGTGACTTTATCCGTGGCTTGTGTTTATCCAACACTTTCACCAACAGTTTCTACAACCTCAATAGCAACTATAAGTTCGTTACTCACTGCATTCAGAAGGTGCTAGGACGCGACGTATACAACGAAGCTGAGAAAATCGCTTGGTCGATCGTTATTGCTACCAAAGGCCGTGCAGGCTTCATTAACGACCTGCTCAATAGCAACGAGTACTTGGAAAACTTCGGTGACAACATCGTTCCTTTCCAACGTCGTCGGGTATTACCTTCCGGTGCAAGCGAACTACCATTCAACATCCAGTCACCTCGTTACGACGCTTACTACCGTCGGAAACTAGGTTTCCCCAAAGCTTCTTGGCAAGCTGCTGTCCGTGGATATACTCCTCAAGACCAAACGCCCAAAGCAGGTTCTCCAGATCTATTCAAAGCAATGGCAGCTAGTCTGGGCAAGGTTGGCAACATGCCTCAATCTATCTCACCTTACAACATTGATTATCAGAATCTCGTACCTCGTCGGTAGGAATTGGTGAATGGTGAATGGTGGATAGTGGCTGGGGTTTTAGGTTGCCTACGGTGATTTAATGCCTAGAAATAACCTACCCTCTAAAAATAACCGATTGTAAAAATCCCCTGCATAAATCATGCGGGGGATTTTTGTACTAGCAACTACCAAATCTCAACTAATTTATTAAGGATTGTTGCGTAGTTTCTCATAACCAGGGTGTGGAGAATGAAGATTGTTTACTATAAGCTCAATTGTTAAACATTAACTAGGAGAGCTTCAATGCTTGACTCTTTTTCCAGAGCGGTTGTTACCGCAGACGCTAAGACTGCTGCAATCGGTGGTGCTGATTTAAACGCACTCAAAGGTTTCATTGCTGAAGGCAACAAACGCTTAGATGCAGTAAACGCGATCGCAAGCAACGCTAGCTGTTGCGTATCTGACGCTGTAGCAGGCATGATTTGCGAAAACCAAGGCTTGATCCAAGCCGGTGGTAACTGCTACCCTAACCGTCGCATGGCTGCTTGTTTGCGTGACGCTGAAATCGTTCTTCGTTATGTTACCTACGCTCTATTAGCTGGTGATGCTTCCGTTCTTGACGATCGTTGCTTAAACGGTTTGAAAGAAACTTATGCAGCTCTGGGTGTACCTACAACTTCCACAGTTCGTGCAGTTCAAATCATGAAAGCACAAGCTGCTGCTCACATTCAAGACAATCCTAGCGAAGCTCTCGCTGGTGCTAAACTACGTAAAATGGGTAGCATTGTAGTAGAGGATCGTTGCGCTACTCTGGTTGCTGAAGCTTCCAGCTACTTCGATCGTGTGATTTCTGCTCTTAGCTAATCAATCACCGCTTGCCTAGCAAGCAGATCGAACAACAATCAATACTCTATCTATAATATTGGGAGATTCAAAAAAATGAAATCAGTCGTTACTACCGTAGTTGCCTCTGCTGATGCAGCAGGTCGTTTTCCTAGCACCTCCGATCTAGAATCCGTACAAGGTTCTATCCAACGCGCTTCTGCTCGTTTAGAAGCTGCTGAAAAACTATCCGCTAACCTCGACAACGTTGCTAAAGAAGCTTACGATGCTTGCATCAAAAAGTATCCTTACCTCAACAACGCTGGTGAAGCTAACTCCAACGACACTTTCAAAGCTAAGTGCCACCGCGACATCAAACACTACCTTCGTCTGATTCAATACTGCCTAGTTGTTGGTGGTACTGGTCCTCTTGACGAATGGGGTATTGCTGGTCAACGTGAAGTTTACCGTGCTTTAAGCCTACCTACTGCTCCTTACGTTGAAGCTTTAAGCTTTGCTCGTAATCGCGGTTGTACTCCTCGCGACATGTCTGCTCAAGCATTGGTAGAATACAATGCTCTACTTGACTACGCAATCAACTCTCTTTCCTAGTCTGGAAAGGGATTGTCAATCTCAGCTAATTTAGGTGAGATGTCGTCCTGACAAGCCTGGGGATTCTTGGCTCTTTGCTTTACCTGCTAAGGTTAAGTAATTGCCCAGAATCTCTGGGTTTGTTTCGATTTAGGTAAACAATGGATAACCGCTTTTTTAGCTTATTTAATCTGACAGAAGATCGGGCGATCGAAATTTTGGATACGCCACCCGATCTTGTCGCCGAGAGTGATTCTCGCTATATTGCCGCGTCTCATTTAATTAATTTTCAGACAGATCGATCGATCTCCGCCCTGATCCGGGCTGTCGCCGAAACCGATCCACGCCTGGATAATAAGATCGTGCGGCGCAAGTCGGTAGAAATTTTGGGGCGATTAAAAGCAGCCCAAGCCCTCCCCGCAATTCGGTTCTGTCTGCAAGATGAAGACTGCTACACGGTGGAAAATGCCGTGTGGTCAATTGGCGAAATTGGCACCCAAGATCCAGAAATTTTGGCAGAGATAGCTCAGCTACTCGAACAGCCTGGGCAAAGTTATCGGGTGATGATTCACACCCTAACTAAGTTAAATTATCAGCCTGCCGTTGCACAAATTAGTAAATTTGTCAATAATATCGATCCGCCGATCGCTAGTGCTGCCATTGCTGGAGTTTGCCGTTTGACTGGGGACTATACCCAGATGGAACGAGTAGTCGCAATGCTGCAAAATCAGAATGTCTTAGGGCGACGGTTATCGATTCAAGATTTGATTGATGCGCGATATTATCAGGCGATTCCCGATATTGCCTGTTGTCCAGTATCCCTAGTATTTCGGCTGCGTGGAATTCGGATGCTAGCTGAAGCGGGAATTGGTGATGGCTCGATCGATTTTGCCACAGTGCAACCCTATTTAGAACAATCATTACGCGATCGACCCCAAGATTTAAAGCTGGTACATCGTTACGATCAATTGCCCGAACTGTCAGCCCTAATTCGGGACTTATACGAAACCGACTTTGGTAAGTGTTATTTAGCAACCCAAACGATTGTTGATAGTTACCCAGATACCGCTCCGGCTGCGCTATTTGCCGACTATGCCGAAGAAGCAAATAATGATTATGGTGCCCATTTTCATGTGATGAAAATTATGGGTTGGTTAAAACACGCCCCAGCTTACGATCTATTGATTGAAGCTTTACACAATACTCAGCCACAATTTCAGAAATCTCGCGCCGCTGCCGCGATTGCACTAGGCGAAATTGGCGACTCACGCGCAATTCCTGAATTACACAAGAGTCTCGACACTAAAATCTGGGATCTGAAATATGCAGCATTGATGGCATTAGAACAATTTGGCGATCTTAGTGGGTATGAAATTCTCAAGGATGATACCGATTGGTTAGTACGAGCGAAAGCCAATTCTCAACTCTGATCGTGATTTACAGGATTCAAGGATTGGCAGGATTAAGTTATCGGCACGAACCATCCGATGGTAGATAAACGAAAAATTGTAGGTTGGGTTGAGCAGGGCGAAACCCAACAACAATACACATAAACCCTAAAATGTTGGGTTGAAGAATAAAACCCAACCTGCAAAACTGTCAATTGTCAACTTTCAACTAAATCATGTCTACAGAAGAACGCTTACAACAACTAAAACACCCAAACCCTCACATGCGCGAACGGGCAATGTGGGAACTAGTAGATCATCCCGATGAGTCAACAATTCCTCGCCTGATGAGCATTCTTGATGATGAGGATACTACCTATCGGCGGGCAGCGGTCAAAACATTGGGAGCGATCGGACATGATACAGTACCATTGCTAGTAGAATCATTACTCAATAGTGAAAATGTCACTGTACGCGGGAGTTGTGCCAAAGCACTGGCACAAGTGGCACTTAATTATCCTGAAGATCCATTCCCAGCAATCGGCATTGAGGGTTTAAAGACTGCGCTCCAAGATCCGAACCCTGTCGTAAATATCGCCGCTGTGATGGCAATGGGCGTGATTGGTACCCCCATTGTGGATATTTTGATTGAGGCATTGCAAACCACTGATAACCCCGCACTGGCAATGTCGATCGTCAATGCGCTTAGTGCTATCGGCGATCCACGCAGTTTGGATGCGATTAATACTCTATTGGCGGATGAATCTACCGATTCCTATGTGCGGGAAGCCGCGACTAGTGCCTTGTCTCGACTAGAGATGACGACAAAATTTAAGAGCGATGGGCATTAAAAAGTTGAAAGTTGAAAGTTGAAAGTTGAAAGCGAGGTTTTTAGGATGGGGATTTAAACCCCACCCTAAAGGCGGGGGATTTAGACACCTAATTTTTGTTAAATTAGAGATTATAGTTGAGCGAGTTGCTAAGATGGAGGACTGAATCTCAACTTGAAGGCAGGATTTTTAAGTGATGAAAGACGCTCCGCCTGAATGGTTACAGGGGATTAATCAGTTTAACGATCGAGAGTATTATGCTTGTCATGATACTCTCGAAGCGTTGTGGATGGATTCGATCAATCCAGACAAGAAATTTTATCAAGGTGTATTGCAAATTGCTGTCGCTTGCTATCATCTCCATAACTGTAACTGGCGAGGTGCTGTTACTTTGCTGGGCGAAGGGGTGGGTAGGTTGCCTTATTATCAACCAGTCTATGCTGGTATTGATGTGGCTAAATTGATTCGAGATAGTAGTGAGTTATTACAGATTTTACAATCGATCGGCATCGATGGCATCGGGGATTTTGTCGATCGATTAGCTCAAGATTCTACACTTTTACCAATAGTTAAATTGGTGTGCAGCGATGATCTCAACACGAGGACTTCTGATAATTTATGATGAAGAATCATCTCTAATTATCAACATTGATTTCAAAATCTCATAATTGCGGTTGAAACGATCGAGCTGAGTGATAAGCTGCGGGGAATTATTTAAATAAATCTCAATATCATTATCACCACTCAATCTTCAAAAACAATGTATAAAAATCGTTCTGGACGCTCTTTATTTGACGTTGCTATGCCTGCGGCGATTGGGGCTGGAGTAGTGACATCTTTTGCGATTGCACAGGGACAACATCCAGCAATTGCGATCGCAATTACAGCTATTGCTACAGCGTTTGCGATGATTTGTTATCACTTCGATCTCGTCTAAATTAGATTTTTAGTTGTTGTAACTAGATTCCTAGCCCGATCGCGAATGCTCTGCCAATCTGCTTGTAAAATTTCAGATTGGGGAAATAAAGATCCGGCTAATCCCACAGCCACTGCACCAGCAGCCAAAAAATCGGCAGTATTTGTCACCGTTACTCCACCAGTCGGAATCAAGGGAATATGACCGATTGGCCCTTGCAGTACCTGTAAATAATCAACACCACCGACAGACTGAATGGGGAAGACTTTCACTGCCGTCGAGCCAGCTTGCCATGCGGTAATAATTTCTGTTGGAGTTAATGCACCAGAAATAATTGGAATTTCAGCAGTAGTTGCCGCTTGAATTAAAGTCAGATCAACATGCGGTGTAAAAATATATTCGGCACCACAAGCGATCGCATTGTGGACATCGGCTAAACTTAATACTGTCCCCGTACCGATCGAACAATCCGGTAATTCTGTTCTGAGTAATTCAATTAATTCCCACGGTTGATCGCTATTTGCCGTAATCTCAATTAATTTAATCCCCCCAGCTGCCGCCGCCTGCGCCATCTTTTTGCCGATGTGAAGATCTGTCGATCGAATCACCGCAATTATCCGTTGCTGTTTGACAAATTTTAACCAATCGTCCCCGTACCTCTGCATCATCAATTATCAAGCTATCTCACAGGGAATTTATGGTGGGGTTGGTCGGGTTTGTTTTAAGGTTGTAGCACCAATTTAAAGAATTAACACGACAGATGTTTACCCCACCCAACCTCCCCTTGGAAAGGGGAGGAGCCAATCTGTCATTTACCCCATTCCACCCCTACAGATCTTAACTTCCAACTGACTTCACATCAGCACTATAATCTTGTACCGCTTGAGTAATAATTGCACGTAAATCGACATAAGCCTTTGCAAAAGGTGGTTGGCGCAGGGTCAATCCCAATAAGTCTGCTGTCACTAATACCTGCCCATCACAGTCTACCCCAGCACCGATCCCGATGGTCGGAATCGAGAGTTTTTCGGAGATTGATTTGGCTAAATCAGCGGGGATATGCTCCAAGACGATCGAAAACACCCCAGCTCTCTCTAATTCTACTGCTGCGAGAATCAGACGTTCTCGATCGATTTCTGTTTGTCCTTGTTGACGATAGCCTAATTGATGCACTGATTGAGGAGTCAAGCCGATGTGTCCCATCACGGGGATACCTGCTTCAACCAGCCGAGTTATCGTCTCGATCATCCTCGGATAACCACCTTCGAGCTTAACCGCTTGTGCGCCTGTTTCCTTGAGGATCCGTCCGGCTGACTCGATCGCGACCTCTGGACTAGTTTGATAGCTCAGGAACGGCAAATCCACCACGATTAGCGCATTTTTAACTCCGCGTTTTACAGCTTTGGCGTGGTGAATAATTTCGTCTAGAGTTAGAGGGAGAGTGTTTTCATATCCCAACGTCACCATTGCCAGGGAATCGCCGACAAGAATTAGATCTACACCCGCTGCATCTAATATTTGCGCGATCGCAAAATCCCACGCTGTCAGCGCGACAATCTGTTTTCCATTGGCTTTGAATTGCAACAACTGACGAACTGTTGGCATAGATGGAGGGGGGAGATGGGAGATGGGAGATGGGAGACGCTTGCGTCTTAGTTCGGAACTCTAAGATTTGACTGAGAGCTTTGGTAGTTATACACTCTAGTTTATGAAGCTCCATGAACTGAGCCTAGACTAGAATAGCACCCCTATATTTATTTTATTATGAGCGATCTACCAGTTGAGTCATCCGAGGATAAGAGTGCGAAAACACGACAGATGTTGGGGATGAAGGGTGCTTCGACGGAGGCGGCTTCGATTTGGAAGATTCGGTTGCAGTTGATGAAGCCAATTACTTGGATTCCGTTGATGTGGGGGGTTGTCTGTGGTGCAGCTTCTTCGGGTGAGTATGTGTGGTCGATCGAGAATGTCCTCAAGGCGGCATTATGTATGTTGATGTCTGGGCCATTATTGACTGGTTATACTCAGGTGGTAAATGAGTGGTACGATCGCGAGATCGATGCGGTGAATGAACCTTATCGACCGATTCCTTCGGGGGCAATTTCTGGTGCTCAAGTGGTAGTCCAAATTTTTGTTTTATTAATTGGGGGAATTGGGGTTGCCTATATTCTCGATCGAGCCACAAATCATGATTTCCCAATTATGACTTGTTTAGCGATCGGTGGTGCATTTGTTGCTTATATTTATTCAGCTCCACCATTGAAATTAAAACAAAATGGCTGGTTGGGTACTTATGCTCTAGGCGCAAGTTATATCGCCTTACCCTGGTGGGCTGGACATGCTTTATTTGGGACGTTAAACTGGACGTTAATTGTGATGACTCTGTTTTACAGTTTAGCAGGGCTGGGAATCGCGATCGTCAATGATTTTAAGAGCGTCGAAGGCGATCGACAGTTTGGATTAAAGTCTCTCCCTGTGATGTTTGGGATTACGAAATCTGCTTGGATTTGCGTATTAATGATTGATATTTTCCAAGCTGGAATTGCGGTGTATTTGATGACAATCCATCAAAATCTTTATGCTGCAATTTTATTACTATTAGTCATTCCCCAGATCGTCTTTCAAGACATGTATTTCCTCCGCAACCCATTAGAAAATGATGTCAAATATCAAGCCAGTGCCCAACCTTTTCTAGTAATCGGAATGCTTGTGGCTGGATTGGCTTTTGGTCATGCATCGATCGGCTAAAATATCTGGAGGGGCGGGTTTGTGCCAACGATTTAATTTTTGACAAATAACCGTCGGACAAAACTCGCCCCAATAAATCTTGGGGAAGATAAAATAATCGTAAGTTTGTGTTATTACTATTAAAAATAAGATCTAAACCACAAATTTTTCAGCGGTGAAGATTTAGGCGCATCCGTATTTACTATCTACCATCTCATGAATAAACCCCT